>CALCIC010000977.1 GCA_937907405.1 uncultured Isosphaeraceae bacterium
GATCAAAAAGGAAACCCCGCCATGATCATCGGCCGACGACTCGCCTGGGGCGCCTCGACGCTCGCCGCCGCTCTGCTCGCGATCACCGCCTTTGGGATGGGGCAGGCCGCCAGGAGGCCGGGGTTCAAGGACACCCCGATGCTTCCCGGGGGCAAGTGGCACGTCCACGACAGCGACCGCCCCTGGCCCGCCGTCGTCACCCCCGGCACGGCCGGCACCCCGGAACAGCCCGGCCAGGCCCCGTCCGACGCCGTCGTCCTGTTCGACGGCAAGGACCTCTCGAAATGGCGCGGCGAACGCGGGGGGGACGCCGGCTGGAACGTCCAGGACGGCGCGATCGTCTCCAAGCGGGGGGCGGGGACGCTGGTCAGCCGCGACGAGTTCGGCGACAGCCAGATCCACGTCGAGTTCGCCACCCCCGATCCCCCCAAGGGGAACGATCAGGGCCGCGGCAACAGCGGCGTCCTGATCTTCGGCCGCTACGAGATCCAGGTCCTCGACAGCTTCGAGAACCCGACCTACGCCGACGGCGGCGCAAGCGCCGTGTACGGCCAGCACCCGCCCCTGGTCAACGCCTCGCGCAAGCCCGGCCAGTGGCAGACCTACGACATTCTTTTCACCGCCCCCCGGTTCAAGGACGACGGCGCGGTCGAGACCCCGGCCCACGTCACCGTGCTGCACAACGGCGTCGCCGTCCACAACCACGCGACCATCTACGGCCCGATGGCCTATCGCAACCTCGCCCCCTACAAGGCCCACGGCCCCAAGGGCCCGCTGGCCCTCCAGGACCACGGAGACCCCGTCCGGTTCCGCAACATCTGGGTCCGCCCCCTGAAGGCCGAGGACCAGGAGTAGACTCGCCTCGAGCCCGGCAAGGAGGGCCCTGGTCGGGGCCGTCCTCGACCATCCGTGACCATCGAGACGCGTTCCTCGACAGACGATCACAGCGGAGGCGATACTGACATGACTCACATTCGATGCTACGGGCTTCTGGTCGCGATCAGCCTCTGCGGCGCCGGATCGGCGACCGCCGACGACGCGATCACCTGGCGCGACGTCCGCGAGGCGACGCTCGAGGGGCAGGGGTGGAAGGACGTCAAGGCGCCGTTCGACCGGCTGCCGGCCAAGGCGGAGGGGGTCGTCCGGCTTCCGGTCTGGTCGCTCTCGCGGGACTCCACCGGTATTTGCGCCCGGTTCGTCACCGACGCCCCCGAGATCCACGCGCGCTGGACCCTCACCTCCAAGCGGCTGGCGATGCCTCACATGGCGGCCGCCGGCGTCAGCGGCGTCGACCTCTACGCCCGCGACGACCAGGGTCGATGGCGATGGACGGGCGTCGGCCAGCCGAGCGAGACGACCAACTCGAAGGCGCTGGCGAAGGGCCTCAAGCCCGGCTCGCGCGAATACATGATCTACCTGCCCCTGTACAACGGCGTTTCGGCCGTCGAGATCGGCGTCCCCTCCACGGCCTCGTTCGCCGCCGCCGAGCCCCGGCCGGAAGACCGCCGACGCCCGATCGTCTTCTACGGCACCTCGATCACCCAGGGGGGCTGCGCGTCGCGGCCCGGCATGGTCCATACCGCGATCATCGGCCGGCGGCTCGACCGCCCGGTGATCAACCTCGGATTCTCCGGCAACGGCACGATGGACCCGTCGATCACCGACCTGCTCGGCGAGCTCGACGCGGCCGTCTACGTCATCGACTGCTTACCCAACATGGGGGCCAAGCAGGTGACGGAACGGACCGAGCCGCTCGTCAAAGCGCTCCGCAAGGCCCGCCCCGACACGCCGATCCTCCTGGTCGAGGACCGCTCGTACACCGATTCAACGTTCATCGAGGTCCGCCGCAACCACAACGCCGACAACCGCGCCGCGCTCAGGGCCGCATTCAACCGCCTCAAGGCCGACGGGGTCGCCGACCTGCACTATCTGGAAGGGGGCAACCAGCTCGGCGACGACGGCGAGGGGGCCGTCGACGGCTCGCACCCGACCGATCTCGGCTTCATGCGGATGGCCGACGTCTTCACCCCCGCAATCGCCCCGCTCCTGAAAGCGGCCCCCGCCGCGACCTCGCCCAGGTCCGAGAAGGCCGCCTGGCTCGTCCCACTCGACGAGCTGGAGAAGCGGCTCGGCGAGCCCGACCTCCGCATCCTCGACGCGCGCCCCCGGGCCGATTACGACAAGGCCCACGTCCCCGGCGCGGTCTGGGTCGACGTCAAGGCCGCCGAGGCGTTGGCCGCCAGACCCGACGGACTCGACGACCGCGCCGCCTGGGAGGCATGGATCGCGCCGCTGGGGGTGGGACCGAAGACGAAGGTCCTGGTCTACGACGCCCATCGGCAGCTTGACGCCGCCCGGATCTGGTGGCTGCTCCGCTACCTTGGCGCCGACCGCGTCGGCCTCGTCGACGGCGGCTTCCCCCTCTGGGCCAAGGACGGCCGGCCCGTGACGACCGACGCGCCGAACGTCGAGCGCGTTTCCTTCCCGGTCGCCTTCCGGGCCGAGGTCCGCGCGACCCGCGCCCAGGTGCTCGCGGCCCTCGATGACAAGTCGGCGACGATCATCGACGCCCGCAGCGACGGCGAATACGACGGGACCAAGAAGCTTTCCCGGCGCTCGGGCCACGTCCCGACCGCTTGCAGCCTCGAATGGGAGCAGTTCGTCGATCAGGACGGCCGCTTCCTCGACGAGGCCGGCGTCCGCGCCCGGCTCGCCCAGGCCGGCGTCAAACCGAACGCCCCGGTCATCACCCACTGCCAGGGAGGCGGCCGCGCGGCGGTCGACGCCTTCGCCCTCGAACGCGTCGGCCACAAGGCCCGCAACTACTACCTCGGCTGGTCCGACTGGGGCAACGCCGACGACACCCCGATCGCAACCGAATCCGGGGCCAAGAAATAGCCATCGGCGCGCCGAGTTCGAACGCCCGCCTGGAACCAGCCCATGCATCAACCGTTGCTCCCGATCCGCTTTGCAAACCCGACGGTGGCGGCGGAGCCGAAAGGCGTCGTTTATACGAAACCGTGGGTGGTCGAACTGTTGCTCGACCTGGCGGGATACTCCGCGCAATCCAACCTGGTCGACGCGGTGACCGTCGAGCCGGCGGCCGGAGAAGGGGCGTTCCTGGTCCCCTTGGCCTTGCGACTGGTCGCCTCCTGCATGCGTCAGCACCGCCCGCTCTCGGATTGTGCGGAGTCGTTGATCGCCTACGAGTTGGACGACGCCAGCGCCGACGCCGCGCGCCGGGCCGTCACGCGCGCCTTGGTTGGGTCGGGCGTCGACGCGCCGACCGCCGACGCGCTGGCCGACTCCTGGGTTCGGACGGGCGATTATCTGTTCGAGGCCGCTCGGCTGCCGCGCGCCGACTACGTGATCGGCAACCCGCCTTACATCCGCCTGGAAGACATACCAACGGAAACGGCGAACCTGTACCGCAACGCCTATCCGACGATGCGAGGGCGGGCCGACCTGTACGTCGCCTTCTTCGAGGCCGGCCTGCGGCAGCTCAATAAGGGAGGGGCGTGCGCCTACATCTGCGCCGACCGCTGGATGCTCAACCAGTACGGGGCCGATCTGCGTCGCCTGGTGACGGAGGGCTTCCGCGTCGAGACCGTCGTCGAGATGCACAACGCCAGCCCCTTCGAGGACGACGTGAGCGCCTATCCGGCCATCACCGTCATCCGCCGAGGTCCGCAGTCGCGCGCGGTCGTCGCCAGCGCCGGGCCGGCCGTGGAGTCGGCGCGCGCGGGCGCTCTGGCGGCGTCCCTCCTCTCGGCGGCGTCCTC
>CALCIC010000978.1 GCA_937907405.1 uncultured Isosphaeraceae bacterium
GCGAAATCGGCTCCCAAACCGACTCCGAATCAATAGGGTGAGAAATACGGGCTAGCTTCCGCACTTCACGGCGGCGAACCGCGCGAGCCATCAGGAAACCACGCTAGACGTCGCCCAGGCGTCCGGTGGAGTCGCCGAAACGCTCCAACCGTTGGACTCCCAGGCGGTCGGCGACGTCGAGGAACAGGTTCGTGGCCGGTTTGGACCCGTATTTCACGTGGCGGCCGGGCGTCAGCGTGCCCCCCCCCGCGCCGGCGAGCAAGAACGGCAGGTTGGTGTGCGTGTGGTTGTTGCCGTCGGCGCAACCGCTGCCGTAGACGATCATGGAATTATGGAGGATCGAGTTGCCGTCGTCGTCCTTCGCGGCGTCGAGCTTTTCGAGGAACCGGGCGAACTGCTGGACGTACCACAGATCGATCCTGGCGACCTTCTCGATCAGGTCCGGCCGATTCTGATGGTGCGACAGGTCGTGATGCCCTTCGGGGATGCCGATATGATCGAACGACATGTTGCTCCCCTCGTGGGTGACCAGGAAGCTGGCCAGCCTCGTGGAATCGGTCTGAAACGACAGGAAGAGCATGTCGTACATGAGTTGGACGTATTCCGTGTAGTTCGACGGTATGCCCGCGGGCGTTTTGAATCCGGGGTCCTGGACCGCCGGGAACTGCTCGGTTCGTTGGATGCGGGCCTCGATCTCGCGGACGCCGGTCAAGTACTGGTCGAGCTTGTCCTGGTCTTGGGGGTTGAGCCGTCGTTGCAGGGAGCGCGCGTCGTCGAGGACGAAATCGAGGATCGACCGCTGCTCCTGTCGTCGCCGCTGGAGGTTCGCCTGCCGTTCGGCGGGGGCGCCGGTCCCGAACAACCGCTCGAAGACCAGGCGCGGGTTGGATTCCGGCGTCAGGGGCTTCGTGGGCGAGCTCCAGGACAAGTTGTACTGGTAGGCGCACGAGTAGCCGGAGTCGCAAGCCGTGGACTTCCGCACGGCGTCGCATCCGAGTTCGAGCGACGCGAACCTCGTCAGCGGCCCGATTTCCCGCGCCAGCGCCTGGTCGATGGAGATTCCGGCGTGGACGTCGGTCTCGCTCTTCTTGAGGCGGACCCCGGTCAGGAACGTGCCGTTGGCTCGCGCGTGCTCTCCCGACCCGTCGACGCCGTTCGGGCCCGAGTCCGCGGTCTGATGGTCCAGGCCGCCGAGCACCTGGATCATCCCCTTGATCGGCTCCAGCGGTTGGAGGCTGGGGCTCAACGAGAAGTTCGTCCCCACCTCTTCCGGCCACCAAGCGGCGGGAATCGCGCCGTTGGGCACATAGACGAAGGCCGTGCGCAACGGCGCGCCCGTTGAGGTCGCGCCCGGGCCGCCGGCGAGCGGGACGCGCGACGCGGATCGCACGGTCGGACGAAGCGAGACGAGGACGGGCAACGCAACGGCCGCCCCCGCGCCGCTGAGGAAACAGCGGCGACTGAGCGTCCGGCGGCGGCGGGGGACGACGGGATTCGTCGGAGTCACGGCTGCTTCCTCGTTTCGTTGCGGAGTTCCGGATACGTCGTCGTTCGCGCGGATCGGGTCAGGATCGTCGCCGCCTCGGGCCTTCGGCATCGCTGGAACTGCGGCGATTCCACGATGCCGAGGATCAACGCTCGGGCGCGGCCGTTCTCGCGTTCGATCCGATCCACCAGCGCGTCCACCGTCTCCACGTCCTGATGACTCAGCCCGCGGCCCAGGGCGTACGTCAGCATTTTCTCGCTCAGGCGGCGAAAGAACTCATGGCTGTGCCGTTCCGCCAGGATTCGCTTCAGTTCCCTGACGTTCGAGAACGACTCGCCGGTGAGGAGTGTTCCGGTCGCGTCCACGGGGCTGCCCTCGTCCCGTTCCCGCCACCGTCCCAGGGCGTTGAAGTTCTCCATCCCCAGTCCCAGCGGGTCCATCCGATTATGGCATGAGCGGCATTCGGGCCGCTTGCGGTGCAGCTCGAGGGCCTCTCGCAGCGTCGGCGGGCGCCCCACGAACGCTCCCGCGGCGGTTTCCAGGGGGGGGACGTTCGGCGGTTGGGGAGGCGGAGGGGTCCCCAGAATGTTGTCGAGTATGAACAGGCCGCGCTTCACCGGGGAGGTGCGATTCGGGTTCGAGGTCGCGATGAGGACCGTCCCCTGCGTGAGGACGCCGCCGCGCGGGCTGTCGGGGGGCAGAGCGACCAGGCGCATCTCATCCCCTTCGACCCCGTCGATCTCGTAGTGTTTCGCCAACCGCTCGTTGAGAAACGTGTAATCACCGACCAGCAATTCCAGCAGACTGCGATCCTGGCGCACGACGTGGTCGAACACCAACTCGGTCTCGCGCCGCATGGCCTCGCGCAGCTCTTCGGTCAAGTCGTGCTCGCGGAAGCGGCGGAACGATTTGAAGTACGCCGCGCGGGTCGCGTTCAATTCCTTCTTCTCGTCGACCGTGAGCGAGTCGGGGAATCGTCGGTTCAATTCTCGTAGTCGCGCCCGGCGCCTCGGCGCGTCGGGATCGGAAGGTTGGTCGCGGTCGATCACGGCGAACGTGTTGATCGGGACCGCTCCCACGTCGCGCGCGTGCAGCCACTGGCCCACGAAGTTCCGGTTGAACTCCGCCGACCGCGGATCGGCCAGCATGCGTTTCACCTGAGCTTTCAGACCGCTCCTGAGGGCGCGCCGTTCGGCCAACCGGAACAACTCGGCGTCAGGCATGGACGACCACAAGAAGTACGACAACCGCGAAGCCAGCGCGAACTCGTCGATGAGCGGATAGGGAACGGAGTCGGACGACTCCATCTCGAACCCTTCCTCGCGGAAGAGGAATTTGGGCGAGGCCAGCACGGCCGTCATCGCCTGGGCGACGCCGGCCTCGAAGGCCCTCCCTGGTCGCGAGTAAAAGCCCTCGGCCAGGCTCGTGAGCCGTTCCACCGTCTCCGCGTCGACCGGACGCCGAAACGCCCGACCGGCGAAGTCGCGGAGCAGCGAACTCGCATATCGCCGCCGTTCCACCCCCCCCTCGGGGACGTCGCCCGGGAAGAACCGAGCATGGTTCGCCGGCCGGACCCAGGACTTTGGATCCAACGGCCCGCGCACGGAGACCGACGCGAGCTCGATCTCCAGCGATCTGAACGGGTTCTCTCCCGGCGTCAGCGGTTCAAGGATCATCGTCAGTTGATGGTCCCCCTCGCTCCAATCGAGATCGTGATCGAGGTCGTAGTGAAACGGCTTGGCCTCGTGCTGGCTGTAATCCTCTCGAAACAACTCCCGGCCGTCCGCCTTGAAAACGATCCGGCATCGGTTGTAATCAGGCCCCAGCGCGTTTTTGCCGTTCGCCGTCAGGTCGAGCGCCAGGCTATACCGGCCTGAATGCTCGGCCCGGAACGTGGCGACGACCGTCGCCGGCTGGTAATAGGAGAGCGAGATCGGGCCGTCGTCCTCCTCGTCGTCGCGTCCGACGGCGGTCGCGCCGGCTGGATGGAACCGTCGACCGGCGATTCTGGTTTCACCGACGACGCGGGGGACCGTCGGCACGGCTTGCGAGACGATCGACTCCGCGGCGGCGAGGTATTTCTCCAGCAGCATCGGCGAAAGCGTGAGGACGTCCGCCATGTTGTCGAACCCATGACCCGAGTCGTCCGGCGGAAACGCGACGCTCGTGTCGTAGTCCACCCCCATCAGATCGCGGACCGTATTTCGGTATTCGACCCGATTGAGCCGGCGCACGGTGACGCGGCCGGGGTCGGGGGCCGTCGGGTCGATTCCGAAGGCGTCGTACTTGATCCAGTCTTCGAGGAGGCGCAGTTCCTCGGCGGTCGGTTGCGGCTTGCCCGTCGGGGGCATGACGCCGGCCCTCACGTTCGTAAGCACGCCCCACCAGTGCGCCTCGTCCCGCGGCCGGCCCTGACCCAACGCGGGCTCGTCGAGCGCCAACCCCCCCGCCTTGGCCCCGGCGCCGTGGCACCCGACGCAGTATTCCTCAAGGATCGGTTGGACTCGATCGACGAACCGCGCCTCGACCTCGTCCGCCGCGACTCCGATCGCGGGGAGCAAGACCGCGACAGCCAGGACGACCGCCAGCCGCGCCGGACGGATCGGCCGCCGACCCGATCGGGAATATCTTGGAAACCATGATGTCGATCTGGACTGAGGCCTCACCCGCATCCCATTTCTTGTTCGATTCTCAGGTTCGACAGGAAGATTTGGAGTTTCTCATCTCCAAAGCATACGCGATAGGTCGCCTGGATGGAGCCGCGAATTCTTTCAGTGTTCGAACAATTCAGATCATAATCGACGACTGCTGGTTGTATCGCGTGATTGGTTACGCTTTGACGACGAACTCCGTGTTGATCGCACGAGGCATGTGGTTTTTTTTCAACAACGCCCGGTTCGACCTATCGTGCGTGCGAGCGTCGCCAGGCCGCGGCGCCCACGGCGGCGAGCAGGACGAGCGCGCAGGCCGTTGCAAGTTCGGGGTCCCCATTTCCGGTGAAGCCGTATGTGTGGCGTCCGACCCTGTGCGCGACGTTGAGTCCGTACCAGGACATGAGCACCGACAGGAAACATGCGATCGAAGCGGCCGCGGTCCCGAACGAGTCCAACCGGCCGGCGAACCGCCCGAGAAGGGCCGCGAGATACGCCGTGAGCGTGATCACGACCCAGATCTGCTTGGGGTCCCAGGACCAGAACGCCCCCCAGGCGCCCCGAGCCCAGGCGCCCCCCGCGATCGCCCCCGCCGTCAGGAGCAGGACGCCGACCAGCATGGCGGGGGCGATGGAGTCGGCCGACGACTCGATCGGCGCGAAGGCCTCCCTCTCGTGAACCGCCAGCAGGCTCAGGACGATCAAGGCGACGCCGATCAGAGGCGCGAGCAACACGTCGTCCGACGCCAGGACGCCCGCCAGCGGCCCCTGGACGATTCCCGACGCGCCGGCGGTCGAGACCGCCAGGCCGGCCGTCGCCACGACGACGCCGACGACGAACGCGCGGCGGGGAGTCCGATTCGCGAACTCGCCGAACAGGCTGAATCCGCCCACCATCGACAGCGCCCAGCCCAACGCCGCAAGTCCCGAACTCGCGAAAGACAGCGCCTGGGGATCAAGGCCCGACGGGAGCGCCGGCCGATGAGGAGGGTCGATACCGAGGCGGCCGAGCACAAGGCATGGAAGCCCCAGCCACAGGGGCCAGGCGAGCGCGCGGCAACTCGGGGACTGGCGATAGGTCGCCGTGAGGAAGCGGCCCATGGCCAACATCCCCAGGCCCATCGCCGTCGCAAACGCCGCGTAGGCGGTGATGATCGTCAGCACATGGCCCGCCAGCCGTCGGTTGGACTGCAGCGCGGGCTCGACCGCCTGGATGGTCGGATCGAGGAACGAGGCGTTCTCGGCCACGACGGTCGCCAGCAACGCGACTCCGGCCGCGGCGAGGGCTGCGTACCTTCTCCACCGGAGGAGCTCGATCGCCAGCCCCATCACCGCGGTCGTCAGGGCGAGCCAGACGACGGTTTCATAAAGGGTCGAGCCCGGGACCCAGCGGTTGACGCGAAACCGGATCCAGCAGCCGTACAGTTGGAGCGCGGCCCCGGCCGCGAGCCCCACCATTCCCAGTCGGTACAGCGCGACTCCCAGCCCCCTCCTCCTCGTGCGCGGGTCCGCCGAGACGCCGAAACTCAACAGGAGAAGCATCACGCTGAAACCGTAGGCCGCCAGCGCTTTGGAGAACGGGGCGAGTCGGTTTAATGCGGTCTCGCGGGTCATCGCGATCGGTTCGGGGTAGTATCCGACGCCGACGGCGAGATCGCGGGCGGCGGCGAGCACGGCGTCCGCCAGGCCCTCGGGGACGTTCCCGGGCGCCGCGCGCGCGCCGGCTTCGAGTTCTCGGTAGCTTTTGCGGAACGCCGCGGCCGACGTCAGCGGAAACCCCGCGCGCGACAGTTCCGACTCGCTGCTCTGGAGGATGACGCCCAGGGGCATCCAGCGCGAGAAGCTGGGCAGCCACGAGGCGTACTTCTGATCGAACATGGCGTCTTCCCCCGGCAGGGCCCACTCCTTGCTCGGAAGCCCCTGAAGGTAATCCAAGAGGGCGTCGGCCACGTCGGCTTCCAACGGCGACAGGCTTTGATCGGGCTTCATCCCCTTCTCGAAAACCTCGGCCGAATAGCTGCGGTAGGCGTCGTTGGGGGGGCGTGGGATCACCAGGAGGTCCAGCGGCGTGTTCGCGGGGGTTTTGTGGTCGCGGATCCCCTGGAAGTGGAAGAGACGCTCGCCGACCTCGGCCGCCTGCTCCTCCAGGGGCGAGAGGCCTGAGCCGTCGCCCCTAGCATCGGAACGGCCCCTTTCCTTCCTGTCGAGGATTTCGCCGACCCAGCATGGGAACGTGATCGCGCGGCCGTCGATCTGGAGCGGGACGGTCTCAAGCAGGCGCGGCGAGAGCCGATTGCGTCCCTCGACGATCCGGGCGGCCAAGGCGTTGAGGCGCTTCCCCGTCGGGCTCGTCTCGCCCGCCTGACGCGCCGCCGCCGCTTCCAGAAGCAGGCGGTTCAACGGCTGGCGATCGGCGAGAATGAAGTCCTGTTCGTCCCAGTATTCAGGTCGGGCCGACCAGTCCAAGACCGCCGCAACGGGTTCCCAGGTCGACGTTGTTTCGCCGTCGGGGGCGAACAGCGTGATCGAGGGACGACCGTGGATCAGCTTGACTTCCTCGGCGGCCATGCCCTCAAGGGGCTTCACGCGGCCCCGGTGTTTCACGGGAAGGGCGCCGAGCTTGGCGTAAGCTCGCCCGTCGCCGATGATTCGATCGCGCCCGCCGCGCCGTCCGGGGCCCGCGATCGCGACGGCCGCGAGGATCGCCAGGACGAGTCCGATCAAGAGCCGCCTGCTTCGTTGCATCGCCGACTCATACCTTCCCGACAGCCGTTCGAACAGACTCAACCTCGCGTAAACCCCGCGCATGGCGCTCTGGACCCGTTACCTCGACCAGTCCTCGAGTCGTCATGGTTCAAGTGTAGGTTACGTTCCGTGGAGAGTGAAATGCGGTCATGAGCGCGCGGCCCCTGTCGATGATGTAAAGTTCCTGGAGTTCGGCGGTTATGAAAGGCGGGCGAAACCAGGCCGAGTCCCGTCGGGGACGTTGGAAGACGCCTTCCCGTGATTGGATCGCTGGGTTACGATGCCGCCGCCCGTCCGGATGGAAGGGGACGGGACGCGCGCGAGTCGCGCGTCGAGGTCCGCAAGCAGGCTCGGTTCGGCAAGGAGGAACAGGGATGACGATTTACGACGCGGCCATGGCGGTCGTCTTGATCGGCGGGATGGCCCGAGGCGCGTGGCGGGGAATCACCTGGCAACTCGCGAGCATCGGCTCGCTGGTCCTGGGGTATCTGTTCGCCTACCCGATCTCGGCCCAGATCGCCCCCCTGCTGCCCGGCACCCCCGAGATGACTCGGGCGCTGTCGATGGCCGTCGCCTACGCGGTCGTCTCCGGCGGCGTGTTCGCCGCCGCCTGGATGGTTCGGAGCACCATCCACCGCCTCAAGTTCGACGCTTACGACCGCCACCTCGGCATGATGCTCGGCGGGCTCGAAGGCGCCGGCGTGGGAATTCTTCTGACCCTGTTGATCGTCAGCGTCTCCCCCGGCACCCGCGAACCGATCTTCGCCAGCCCCAGCGGCCGGGTCGTCGGCAGCCTGCTGAACTCGGTCGGACCGGTCTTGCCCGGCGAGGTGCGGCGCGTCCTGAAGCCGTTTTGGAACGAGCCCCAAGCGACCGTCGCCGATGCGGACCCGGCCGAAGCTCCCGAAACCCCGGCCCCGGCACTAGCCGATTCGTCGAACCTTCCGCAACCACTCAGCGAAAAGACCGTCAACGTCCCGGCGATCCCGGCACCCCAGCCGAAGCCCTCGAAGCTGATTCCGCCCGTCGCCCCCGCCGCGTCGGTCGCTCGGCTTGAGACGCACGACTCCGCCGTCCGGCCCGTCGTCGGCTCTCGTGACGCGAAGCCGGCGACTGAGGCCAGGCCGGCGGCCGAGGCTCCCGCCGGTCCTCGATCCCTGTTCGATTCGATCGTCAGCGAGGGGAAGCAGGCGGTCGAGCAGGTGGTCGTCGAGTCGCTCGACACCGATCCCGACCAGAAGGCCGCCACGTTCCGGCAGCTTGTCGACAAGGACAAGCAGCGGCTTCAGAATGCGGTTTCCGGGGTCGTCGGCGGCGTCAAGCAAGACCTGAACAAGCAGGTTCAAGGCCGGACGCAGCAAGTGCAAGGGCGCGTCGGCCGACTTCAAGAACAGGCCGTCAAGGCCCGTCAAAAGCTCGAACAAAAGATCGGCGATACGATCGATCAGACGATCGACCAGCAACTCGACAGGTTGGGCGGCCTCCAACCCGCCCCGGAGAAGACCCCTCGATGAGCGACGAGGAACAGGACGAGGTCCAACTGGAAGTCGGCGACCGCCCCATCAACCTGATTCAGGTGCTGAAGCTGGCGGGATGCGTCCTCAGCGGCGGCGAGGCCAAGAACCTCGTCGCCGAGGGGATCGTCCGGGTCAACGGCGAACAAGAGCTTCGCAAGCGCCGGCAGATGGCCCGGGGCGACGTCGTCGAGATCGAGCACGGGCCGACGATCACTCTGGTCTGAATCGCGGCGCCCGGCGGCGTCGTTACAGACTGTTACATCGAGCTCCGGACGACGCGACTAGAATTGGCTCGGTTGGGACGGGGGCTTGATTCGCGGATCAGGCGGGCCTGTCGTCGCTCGCCTTGGAGCACGCGAGGTCGGCGATCGATTTGACCCCCTCGGGGAGCTCGGCTTCCTCGTAGAGCATGTTGGGGACGTCGTCGTTGATGGCGTATCGCAGGCCGCAGCGGGTGCAGACCAGTGTATCGCCCTCCAGCCGCAGCGGGGCGCGGCCGAGCGGGCAGACCAGGAGGGCCAGCAGTTCTTCTTTGATCATCGTCGAGCGTCCTTCTTCGACTCCGGCCGATCTTCGCGGCGCGAGCCCGCGCCACAACGTCGTTGGGCCCATTATGTCGATTCCGCCCCGATCCTAGAAGACGGATCTCGGCCGGCGGGGCCCTCGCCCGTCAACGATTCGCCCTGCCGTCGCGGTCCCGGGCCTGGCGGAGGATCGACTTCCGCGCCTCGTCCAGCCGCGCGGGCCAGGCGAATCTCGGCGCCTTGCCCGGGTCGTAGCCGGCGAGATGGCCGTTCAGCCGGGTCGCGGGCTTGGTGTACACCAGCACGGTGTCGCCGAAGACTTCCCGGCAGAGCGCGGCGAGACCGGGGTCGTACTCCAGAAGTTCGGCCCTGGTGTTGACGTGGTTGTGGTCGTGGTCGTTCTCGCGGTTGTCGTCGAACCACGACTGGACCCCTTCGGCGAAGTATTCGTGATAATCGACGGACGCGTATTTCCCCTTCCACAGGCCCTGGTCCATCGCCCTGGCGTACGTCTTCCTCAGCCGCGGCTCGAAGGTCGGGTCGACGTTCACCATTCCGCGCAGGTGGATGTTGTGTGCGAATTCGTGAATGAGTATGTTTTCCGTCGAGTAAGGATCGCCTTCGAACCCCAGCAGGTTTTCCTCGGCGCAGGTGCAGTAGGGGTCGCTCCGGCTGCCTCCCAGGCCCCTGGCCCGAGCGTCCCAGTAGCTTTTGGCGTCCACGCCGCTCGTCTTCCTCGATTTCGGATCGCCGAGCCTCTCGAACTCCGGCAGGTCGGTCGTGAACTCGTCGTGCGCCATGATGCAGAGTCGCGAGCCGCTCTGAATCATCGCCTTGCGGACGTCGGGGCGCTCCGCCAGCATCGAGTTCACGAGGAACGCCGCTTCCTTCAGGGCGTAATCGTCGACACGGCCCGACGCCACGATCGGATAGCCCCGGGCGCTGATGAATTTGGTGTAGAACGGCGGCGCGACGCCCGAGGGGGGCGGCCCGACCCGCCCCTCGACGACCTCGACCGACTCGGTTCGGATCGACGGTTGGAACCGAAACGCCTGCACGGGGAGCGTCGCCGTGACTTGAACCTCCGCGCCGTCGCCTTCCCCCACGATCGCGAACCGGTGGCCGATCGTGGTCCCGATCGATCGTGAATCGCCGGCCGCCGCGGTCCCGTTCGACACCCGCTCCGAGTCCGACTTCAGCCAGAAGATCTCGATCGGCTTCGAGTCGCCGTTGATGATCTGAAGCATGGGACGGTCGTCCGCCGCAGCGACGCCGACGCAACCGAGCACCACCGTAAGCAACTCCAAAGGCCGGACGACGCTCCAGGGTGTTTTCACGGCGGGGATCTCGGCAAGAAGGAGGGACGGCGGTTCGGCCTGACTGCATCGAGTCGCTGCGCGGTTCCAGATTACCATGCTTTGGATTCAGGCGGAAACCGTTCACCGACCATGCGTTCGGGATGCTAGGGAGGGCGGACCGAAGGAGGATCGCTTGGCGTTCTCCCCTTTCGTCAAAGGCCAAGGGCGGTCATAATTCGACTTGAAAAGGGAGAGGGCCGCCTCGGCCTCTCCCGGACCATTTCCTTGATTCATTGAACGAGCGCGATGGGTTACGTCGTAAGGTACGGCCGGATGCGGCTGCTGGGCGAGTGCAAGGGCTCGCCCGGCGAGGACTTCGCGCGCGGGCAGCGGGTGGTGATCCGCAGCGACCGGGGGCTCGAGCTCGGCGAGGTCCTTTGCCCCGCGACCCCTCGCACGTCTCAATTACTGGAAGGGAAGGAGGCGCGGGAGATCCTCCGCGTGGCCGCCGAGTCCGACCTCAAACAGCACGAGGATCTTCCCTCGCTGGAAAAGTCGGCGTTCGCCACCTGCCGCGAGCTGATCGCCGGCCGCCGGATGCAGATGGAACTGGTGGACGTCGAGATCCTCCTGGGCCGCGAGCGGGCGATCTTCTACTACCTGGCCGAGAAGCGGGTCGATTTCCGCGACCTGGTCAAGGACCTGGCGCGCGCCCTGCGGACCCGGATCGAGATGCGCCAGATCGGGGTCCGCGACGAGGCCAAGCTGCTGGCCGACTACGGCGACTGCGGCAAGCCGGTCTGCTGCAACACGCACCTGACCGAGATGCCGCCGGTCTCCATGAAGATGGCCAAGCTCCAGAAGACGACCCTCGACCCGGCCAAGATCTCGGGCCGTTGCGGCCGGCTCAAGTGCTGCCTCCGCTACGAGTACGACACGTATCGCGAACTCGAAAAAGAGCTGCCGCCGGTCGGCGCCCGGGTCGGCACCGCCAAGGGGCGAGGCCGGATTCTGGCCCAGGACGTCGTGGCCCAGAAACTCGTCGTCGAATACGACGACGGCCGGCGGATCATCGTCGGCCGCGACGACGTCCTGGACGTCGAGCCCACCCGAGGCCGCCCTCCTCGACCGCCCTCGAACGTCAACGGCGACGGCGATTCGGGCTCGTCGTCGGGTGATGATTAATTCAAGGTGTCTGATATGAGTAGTTATCGCGACGAGTTGGGACGGGTCATCGCCATGGACCCGCGCTACTCGCTTGAAGCCTACGCGTTCGTGCTCGAATCGCTCCACCTGGCGCGCAACCGCAAGCTCCGCCAGGCGAAGAAGGCCGAACGGGCGCGGGGCCCGCGACCGCGCCGAGGGCGTTCGACCCTCAAGGGCAAGGCCGACCCTTCAGGGCACGTCACGGGCAGGCAGGTCTGCCACGCGGCCCGGCGGTTGGCCCTCCGCCAGTTCGGCTTGATGGCGGTGCCGGTGCTCGAACAATGGGGCCTTCGCACGACGTCCGACATCGGCGAGATCGTCTTCAACCTGATCGCCTCGGGCGACCTCGACAAGACGTCCGACGATCGCCGATCCGACTTCGACGACGTCTTCGACTTCGCAACCGCCCTCGGCCCCAACCTGTCAGAGCCGGATTCCGCTTCGGGAGCCGACGATTGAGACGCATGGAGGATCACATGGAGAATGAGAACCTGAGTCGCGATCGCAAGCGGTTCGCCGCGGCGCTGGGCCTGTTCCTGGCCTGGGTCGCGGCCTTGATCGGGCTCGGCGTCGCGTCGGGCTACCGGCCGATGGATCGCGCGGGGGCCGTTCCGGCGTCGATGTCGACGCAAGAGCCCCCCGCCGAGCCCGAGTGATCGTCCGCGCCGTCGACGTCACGATTCGAGCGTCACGTCGAATCGCGTGATCGACGCCGGCGCGAGGGTCGGTCGCAGCGCGCCGCCGGTCGGTTTCACGTCGGTCGTCCTGGGGACCAGCGTGAGCGGTTCGGCGAACGTGTTGTGCGCGTTCAGCCGCTCGTGCGAAAGGACCGTCTGACGGACCGAGGCCGCCCCGCCCCCCTTCAGGTTGAGTGCGATCTCGAGGGGCTCGGTCGGGTGCGTGTGGACGAGGGTGATCGTCAGCGCGCGGTCCCCCGATCGCGAGGCCGAGCCCGCGACCCGGAACAGCCGCTGTTCCTTGCCGCCCGCCTTGAACGCCGTATCACCGGCCTGGGCGTCGATCCGAACGGCCTTGCCGCCGTGGTGGGCCTTGTACATCTCGAAGACGTAGAAGTTGGGCGTCGCGACGAACTGGTCGCCGTCGGCCAGGAACAGCGAGTGGATGTTGTTGACGAGCTGCGCGACGTTCGCCATGTCGACCTTGTCGGCGTGTCGGTTGAACGTGTCGAGCGTCAGGGCCGCGACCAGGGCGTCGCGAAGGCAGCCCATCTGCTCGAACAGGTGCCGGGGGTTGATCTCGGTCCCCTTCGGGTGCCAGGCGCCCCACTCGTCGACGATCAGCTTGATCTTGCGATCGGGATCGAACTCGCCCAGCACCCGCCATTGATCGCCGATCAGCGTCTCCATCTGGTTCGCCTTGTGGAGCATCTCATACCACTGGTCGCGGCTGAACTCCAGGGCGTGGCCGGTCGTGCCGCAGTAGTAGTGCGGCGCCCAGCCCTGGATCGGGGCGCGGGCGCCGTCGGCCCACTTGGTGAAGAACCGGCGCGTCCAGTCGAGGTCGTTGCTGTTCGGCCCGGCGGCGATCAGGTAGGGTTTCACGCCGTAATTCGGCACCCATTCCGTGAACCGGCGGTACTCGCGGCAATAGTCCTCGGGCGTGAATTTGCCGCCGCATCCCCAGCTCTCGTTGCCCACGCCCCAATACCGGACGCCGAGAGGGTCACGATCTCCGTTGGCCACGCGCTCGTCGGCCAGTGTGGTCTCGCCCGCCGGCGCGTTGGAGTATTCGACCCAGTGTTGAAACTCCTCCGGCGAGCCCGATCCCACATTGGCGGCGAGATACGGCTGGGTCTTGGTGAGCCGGCAGAACCGGATGAACTCGTGGGTGCCGAAGCTGTTGGGCTCGGTCGCCTCGCTCCAGCGTCCGAACCGCCGGGGCCGCTTCGCCGCCGGGCCGATCCCATCGCGCCAATGGTAGTTGTCGGCGAAGCAGCCGCCCGGCCAGCGGATCACGACCTCGCCGATCCGCTTGACGTGGTCGATCAGCTTCTTGCGGATTCCGCCGACGTTCTCGATCTTGGAGTCCGGGCCCACCCAGATTCCGTCGTAGATCACGCCGCCGATATGCTCGGTGAACTGGCCGTAGACCTCCGGGCGGATCACGCCGATCGGCTCGTCGAGCAGCACGTCGATCGCCGCGTCGTCGGCCGACCCGCCCCGCGCGCCCAGGCCCATGCCGATCAACCCCGCGCCGGCCGCCGACGCGCCCGCGGCTCGTTCCAGGAAGGTTCGACGATTCATCAGCAGGCTCGTATTGGTTCGATCGTGGTCGTGGCGACGCTGGAACCAGTGTAAGCCCCCGACGGCCGCGAACCAAGGCGTCAGGCGTGGTCGGGAGTGGACAGCGTCCTGGAGCCGTCGACCCCCAGCCAGGAGACTGCGCCGACCACGTAAGCGGCCGAGAAGAGGATGAACGGAAGCGTGAGGCCGCTGGCGCCGAACATCCGGCCGGTGACGACGGCGCCGAGGGCGGCCGTCAGGCTGGCCATCATGTTCATCATCCCCGAGAGCGCCCCGGCGTGCCGCTCGCCGATGTCGGCGGCCGCGGCCCAGGCCGGCGCCATGGCCAGATCGTTGCCGGCGAACGTCAAACAGAGGAGCAGCCCGAGGAGCCGGACGTCGGCCGCCCAGGGGATCGCCAGGATCGCCGCGGCGGCCACGGCCATTCCGACCGCGCCGATCAGCGGCCGCCCCCACCTCGGGCCGAACCGGCGGATGCAGCGATCCGACACGACGCCGCCGATCAGGCACGCGGCGATCCCGAACGCAAACGGCAGCGCGGTCAAGGCCGCCGACGTCTCCGAACTGATCCCCCGGTGCGTCTCCAGGTACGTCGGCAGCAGGGTGATGAAGAAGTTGCCGCTGTATCCCAGGCAGCCGTACATCAGGCAGAGCGACCACACGCTTCGCGACCGCCAGGCCCGCGACCAGGGCAACGAATCGTGAGCCGTCGCCCTCCGGGCCGACCGTCCGCGAAGGATCAGCAGGCGTTCGGCCTCGTTCACGGCGGCCATGTCCTCGGGGCGGTCGCGGAACCAAGGCCAAAACGCGGCGCACCAGGCGGCGCCGAGCAAGGCGATCAACACGAAGGCGCGACGCGGATCGCCCGTGGCCTGGAGCAGCCAGACCAGCAGCACCGGCGCGATCACCCCTCCCAGCCGGCTGGACGTCCAGATCACCCCCTGGACCCGCCCGCGCTCGTCCATCGGGATCCAGTCGGCGACCATCCGCGAGATCGCCGGAAACGTCCCCGCCTGGAACGCCCCGAACAGGAACCGGAGGGCGAAAAGGGCGCTGAAGCTCCAGACGGTTTTCGGCGGCAGCCAGAACACCAGGGCCAGCGCCCCGGTCAGCGCCGAGCCTCCCAAGATCACGATCGACAGCACCGACCGCACGCCGAAGCGGTCGCCCAGGACGCCCCAGGGGATCTCGAACAGCCCGTAGGCGACCATGAACGCCGCCATCAGCGCGCCGATCTGACCGTCGGTCAGGCCGATCGGCGCGCGGATCTCACTCACCGCCGTCGCGAACCCGACCCGGTGGATGTAGGTGACGACCGCCAGCGAACAGGCCGCCGCCAGCACCCAGAGTCGCACCCGCGTCGGCATCGGATCGGTCGTCGCCGTGGTCGTCATGCGAGTCCATCTCCATGGCCCGGCGAACCAGCCTTGTCCCATTCCCGCGCAGCCACTCTACATGGACGTTCAAGCCGGGTTCAACCGCCTCGCGCCGGGCGGGATGGAGAGGACCGTTAAAATGAAAGCTTCGCTCGAAGCGCCAGAACGAGCGAACTCCGGGCGTCGAGTTGAGCCGGGTCGATCGCCTGAAGGTCTGCGGTCAGGACGAACCAGGGCGTGATCGCGGCGTTGTAGAAGAACTCGAAGCCCTGCTCGTTGCGGATCGGCGCGAGGGACTGAAGCGCCTCGCGCAGGGCCTCGCTGGCCCCCAGGTAGTAATACCCCGCGCCGAACGTGTCGGCGGATCGGCCGGGAAGCGGGCTGACGCCGCCGGCGCCGAGGTTCAGGAACCAGTGGATCGGGTTGGTATTCGGATCGGCGAGGCTGACGTTTCCGAAGACGCCCCACCCCCGATTCGGCGATTCCGGGTCGACCCGAAGGAACTGATCGAACCCGTACGTCACCACCCACGTGCCCGACCGCTCGCGCCCGGGGGCCGTCGGAAGCAAGACGTAGTCGTCTTCGGTAAGCGGGCTGAACTTGCCGCTCGCGTAGGCCGCCTCGATCGATTGATGTCCGGGCCGTCCGAACGGCTTCACCGGAATCCGAAATTGGGTGAACAGCGTCGCGCCGTTACGGAACATCCGGCTCAACCCGCTGGTGTAGGGAACGCCGCTGGAGTCCAGGACGAGGAAGGTGAAGACGGGTTCCGAGCCGCGGAGCCGGCTGAAGCCGGCGCCGGGCGTCGAGTAGGGGATCGTCCGGCCGTAGACGGGGCTTAACACGAAGGCCTCGTTGAGAAAGCGGTCGACGCCGTTGCCCCCCAGGAACGGGTGGAGGTTGACGCCGTCGGCGGCGTTGAGCTTGCCGAAGGTCGCCACCAGGTTGGGGCCGATGAACTGCTCGACCTGGACGTTCGTCAGGGCCGAGGCGGTTCCGGTCGGGCTGGGGAACTCGAGCGCGAAGTTCGCGGGGGTCAACGAGCCGAGGTCGCGGTTGACGCTCTGGCCGAACCGGCTTTCGCCATGGAGGTTGACGAACAGCCCGTCCCAGCCGAACAACTTGTCGGCCTCGATCGTCGCGAAGTAGTCGAGCTTCAAGCCGTAGCGCGGCCCCTGGCGAAGTCCACCGGCCGCGCCCTGCTCGAACTGGGTGGCGGCGGCGCGGACGTCGATCCCCTCGTCGAACAGGGCGTCGCGAAGTCCGCGCCAGTCTCCCGTGACTCCGTACGTCGGAGGGGCCGGGGCGTCGGAGATCGTTCGCGGCGACGCCCCGACGACCAGGTCGGTATAAGGCCAGCGGTTGGTCTCGGGACGCTCGCCGATTTGAAGTCCCGTCCCTGGAAGCCCGGGGATGATCACCGGCGCCTGCGCCCGCGCAACGGCCGAGCCGGGGCCGATCAGGCCCAAGGCGCCGATCGCCGGGGTGATCCAGTCCCAAAGTCGGCGGTTCAACCACGCCATAAGGCGTTCGGCAGGAAATATCGTACCTGTCTCTCCTTGCTGCCTGACGACCC
>CALCIC010000979.1 GCA_937907405.1 uncultured Isosphaeraceae bacterium
GAAGCTGCGCGAGCGCATGAAGATCCCCGTCTTCCATGACGACCAGCACGGCACCGCCATCATCTCCTCGGCCGCCGTCCTCAACGGCTTGAAGGTCGTCGGCAAGGCTGGCGCGCGGTGAAGCCAGGCCAGCCAGACCCCCGCAGCCGCCTCTGCGGCGAGCAGGCTCAGCAGCGTCGCCCCGAGCGCAAGCAGTGCATGGGCCGTCGCCGAGGAGACCGGCCGTCGCGTCCTCCTCCGCCTGATCACGCGCCAGGTCAGGACCGAGGTCGCCGCGAGCACGCTCAGGGCCACGATCAGATAGGTCTTTTCAAGGATCGACAGAAACAGGATCGGCGCGCGATGGAGGCTCAACCAACCTGCCGCGACCCCCAGCCATGTCGGCGCGAGTTCCCAGGCCACGAACGCCGAAACACCCGCCAGCACCGTCAGCCCCAGCCGCGCGATCCGCGGCCGACGAGCATCGATTTTCGTCGCTTTAGTCTCTTCCTGGGAATGCAACGCCGCCGTCTCCCCAACCCGTTCTATCGTCTTGGTCGCACCTGTCGACCCTAACATCCAGCAACCTCGGCGGCAATCACAGGGACGTTTCGAGGCTCGTCGCGGCCGGATGCGACCTACGACGAAGATCGGCTCAAGCCTCGGTCGCGTTCGGGCCGATGGAGCGCGATGCGGGAAACGCCTTTCCCGGGTCGCACAATCCCTGGCCTTGCGAGCGTCCTTCATGCATGCGTTACGTCGATCGCTTCGCGCGTCGCTTCCGGCCGTCGGCCTGCTCGGGTTCGCCGCTTCGGCTTTGTTCCTGGTCGCGAACGCGTCAGCCTCGGAGCCCTCGATGAACGTTTCAAACCTCGTTCAGATGAGTGAAGCCGAGCTGGACGCGCTGTATCGCCGGGGAGCGGCCGTCGGCTTGCCCGCCGGTCGGGTCCGAGGCACCGCCCTCCTGGCCCCCGGGACTCGGCGAAACGGCCTGATGGCGACCGGCACGCGGCTGATCTGGCAGGGAAAGAACATCGACCCGGTCAACGGCGTCGCGACCAACCGATTCTTCGGCCTTCCGGTCGTCCGGGGCGAACTCTACGAGGGCCCGAGCTGGCTCGACGGCGCTCCGGCGCTCATCCTCGACTACAGCCGGACGTCGAAGGTCTACGCGCGCAACCGCGACGAGATCCGCCAGGTCGCGCCGGGGCTGTTCCTCGGCCTGATGTACGCCCGCGCGACGCCCCAACCCAACCTCAAGATGTACTTCGTCCTTCAGGTCGAACCCTGAGCCGACGAGCCGTCAGGTCAGGAACAGGGTTGAGAGGCCGAAGTAGACGAACAACGTCGTCAGATCGGTGAGCAGCAGCGCGACGGGGCCGGCGGCGACCCGGGGGTCGCGGTGGAACACGTGGAGGATCAGCGGAAGCGCCATGCCGATCAGGGCCGCGGCCGTCATGGCCAGGCTGATCGAGATCAGGATCGTCGAGGCGACCGTCGCTTGCCCCTTCCAGAGCCAGGCGGCAAGCCCGACCAGCGGCCCGCTGGCGAGGCCCAACATCAGCCCGATCTTCAGTTCTCGCCTCAGCGTTTCGAGGATCTTCCGCCAGCCGAGCTCCGGCTCATGGAGCGCCTGAATCGCCAGCGAGACCGATTGGATGCCGACGGACTCGGAGAGGGTCAGGACCACGGGGATGAAGAGCGCCAGGACGATGAGTCGGTCGAGCGTCTCCTGAAACTGGCCGGTCAAAATGGCGCAGAGGATGCCGCCGGCGATGTTGCAGATCAGCCAGGGGAATCGCTGCCGGAACGCCTCGACGGGCGACCCCTTGTCAGCGCTGAGGGTCCGCAGGCCGATGATCTGGAACAGGTCGTCATAACCGGTCCGCTGGGCCAGGTCGGTGATCTCGTCGGTGTAAAGCTCGATGTCGACCACGCCCACCAGCCGCTTCTCCTCGTCGACCACCGGCAGCGCCAGGAACTTGTGGAGGACGAAGATCTCGCAGGCGTCCATCACGGTCGCTGTGCGGGGGATCGTCAGCACCTTGCGGATCATCACGTCCGACAGCTTCCGATCGAGCGGGCTCAAGAGGAGTAGACGGGTGGGGACCACGCCCTGGAGGCGGCCGTCGTCGTCGACGACGTAGAAGTAGATGATTCGCCCCCCTTGCTGACGGCTCCGGATCTGCTCGAGGGCCTGACCGATCGTCTGATCGACGTTCAGCGGGGTGAAGTCGGTACGGAGATGAAGTTCCACCGCGTCGTCGAGCCGCGGCCCCTGATGCATTTCGGATGCCGTCATGACCTCTCCTGGCTCGGGCGGTTGCGTCGGCCGCCCGCTCCGGGGCGAGGGTTGATCATATCGCCGGGCTGCCGCCTTGGGCAGACGAGACGTCGGCTCAAGCGAATCCGCGGTTTGTCTGTATACTGGGGCGACATGCGATCGTTTCATCCTCCTCGCATACCGGAGCTAGAACGGAACATGAGCAAGCCGCCCGAGGGATTCGCGCAGACTTACGGGGTCGAACTCCTTTGCGAGCAGCCGCCGCGCTTCGAGCGGGCCGAGTTGTTGCAAAGCGTCCGGAAATACTGCCCGAACGCCGAATTGATGGGCGAAGCCAAGGGCGAGGGTAGCTTGACCTGCTCGTTCGCCCATCCCGATCATCTCGTCCGGCTGAAGGACGCGGCCGTCCCCGCCCACACGCACGTCCTGATCTCGAACGCTCCGTACTCGGTCACGCCCGAAGTCGCGGACGACTTGCGGCAGTCGTGGGGGTTTCCCGAGGCTGTCGAGGTGCTGTCGACCTGCCGCCATAGCTTGCTCGTGACCGACATGACGTCCAGTTCCCTGGCGCCCAAGGAGCGGCTCGGGCTGTTTCAGGGCGTGCTGGCCGGCGTGCTCGACGTCGTGCCGGCCCGGGCGATCCACTGGCGGCCGTCGGCCCACTTCCTCGCGGCCGATCGCTTTCGCGAGGCGTACCGCCAGGGGGGCGCGGCGCGGTTCTTCGCCGGCGCGATCAACGTCCGGTTCGTTACGATCGAGGACGCGCCGGGCGAGATGATCATGGACACGCTCGGCCTGGCCGCGCTGGGATTCCCCGACCTGCAATGCCGCTTCCGCGACCTCGACCCCAACGACGTCGCCACGGTGCTGTTGAATTCCGGCTGCTACATTTTCGAGGCCGGCGACGTGATCCAGGACGGCCACACGATCGAGGGGACGACCGCCGGGAGCCGCTGGTTGTGTCGGCATGCAGACTCGGCGCTGGCCCCGCTTCGAACGGTCCTCGACCTGAACCCTGGACCGCCGCACGCCGGCGGTCGCCGCGCCTGAGCCGGATCGGCTCGGATTGCCCGCGCGGTCGATTTGGGTTAGCCTCCGGCTCGTTTTGGGGAGGGCGAGCGTATCGGAGGCGAACGGATGCCGAGCGCGGGCGAGACGACGGTCGCGGCGGGGGCCCAGCGACGACGGCGGCCCGAGGTCGTGGTGGGGCTTCTAGCAGGCGTTGTGTTTCTGGGATGCCTGGGTTCCGTCGAACTTTGGGGCAAGCGCGAGCAGCGGCTGGCCGCCGAGGTGCTCGACACGGTCGTCGACGGTCGCTGGCTGGTCGCGCGGATTCAGGGGCGGCCTCGACTTGAGAAGCCCCCCCTCCCGCGCTGGACCTCCGCGGCGCTGTCCGTGGTCTCGGGGCGCTGCGACGAGTGGACGATCCGTCTGCCGGGCGCGATTGCGGCCCTGGGGACGGTCGGCTTGACTTATCTGCTGGGACGCCGGATCGGCGGACGACCGCTCGGCCTCTGCGCGGCGATGGTCCTTTGCACCACGCCGCTGTTCATCAGCGAATCGCGGCA
>CALCIC010000980.1 GCA_937907405.1 uncultured Isosphaeraceae bacterium
CGACGACACGAAGAAGGGCTACATCTTCCTGGAGTTCTCGAAGGACGAAACGCCCCGGTTCTTCCGCTACGCCATTCGCCCCCTGTTCAAAATCTGGAACCCGGACAACGTCCAGTGGGCTGACATCCCGTTCGCCAAGCGGCCGATGGTCCAGGTCGCCAAGCCGCCGTTCTCCCGCGAAAAGTGGACGCACGTGGTCTTCTCGCTGGAAAGCGTCAACGACAAGAGCAAGCCGCAGATCGGCCGGCTCCATCTCAACGGCGAGCTGCAAGGCACGATCGAGAACTGGGACCTCACGTTCGACTGGAACCCGGCGCGCGTGCTGCTGGTGCTCGGCGCCTCCTACGTCGGCCAGATGGACGACCTCGCCGTCTTCGATCGAGCGCTCACGGACGGTGAAGTGAAGCGGCTCTACGAATTGAAGCAAGGCGCAAGTGAACTGAGATAGACCGGCACGCACGGATCGGACGTCGTCCGGACTCGCACGACGTCCCGTTCATGAAGCGAAGACCTGGTGATGCACACGGTCGCGGCGCCGACCCGGCGCTCAGCGACCTCTTCGTCGTCAGGACGACGGGACAGGCCATTGGGAAATCGACAAGCCTACAATGAGCGCCGTTTGCATTGGGGTTGCATACCGCTGCTGTCACGGATTTGCTCGAGCTACCAGCCCGACGCGCAAGCGAGGGTTTACTCGATATGGGCTGCGACGACCCCCCTCGAGCTTCCCAAGGCGATCCCCTCGCTTGCGCGTCGGGCTGGTAGTTAGGCTGTCAAGACTTCCCAGTCCGGCACTGGTGATCCGGCAACACGGTGACGAGCAATAGGTTGCGTCGATCGTCCTCGAAGAACGTTACAGTAGAGACACCTTGTTCTACGTCGGAGCCCAGTGCAAAAAGGCTATCGAGGACATGAAGCGGAGGGCCCAACAGAGAAAGCCGCCCGAGACCGACGCCAAGGACGTCGCCGAATCGCCGTAAAAGCGGGCGCCACCCGCTATCCCCACGATTTTAGCGTTGTCGAACTACTTCGAACGGCTGGCATGGCACGGTGAGCGGGTCGGGGCCCTGATGATCGACGAAGAGTCCGGCGTGACCAATTGGGAGGTCCAGGAACGGCCGTCCGGGTAAGGGCCCAGGCCGCCAGGTCGTGGTTGGGCGTTTCAGACGGATCGATTGGAAGTCATGGAGAAGACGGTGGCTACTCCATTCGCATGTCATGGCGTGATTGGATGCCGGTCCCGTAGGTGCGTGGGCTGTTCGTACCATTCCAGGCCGAACGGCAAGCCCCCGGTCGCGTATTCCAGGTGAACGACGCGGCGGTGGGAGGGGCCGTTCGACGGCGACGACGCGTGGAGCAGGAGCGGCCGCATCATGAGCACGCCGCCGCGAGCGACCAGACAGGCCCGGGCTCGGTTCCCGTCCAGCCATTCCTGGCTCGAAACAACGTCGAGCCTCCCCTGCCGATGCGAACCCGGAACAACGAGGAGCGGGCCGTTCTCCGAGCCGACGTCGTCGAGATGAAGTCGGATCGTGACCATCCGTTCCAGGACCTCGACCGGAGGCCGAACGTGCGGGACGCCTCCCTTGACCGTCCACGGCCCGAAGCCGGGAGCGTCGACCCGCCGCTTGATCGCAATCGTCAGATCCTGATGCCAGGGCACCCCCCAGTTGGCGGTCGGCGTCTTGTCGAAGAGGAGTCCCCGCACCGCGAACGCCCCATGGCCCAGAACGCCCCGTGCAAGGCCCATGAGGGCCTCCCCTTCGGCCGCCCGTCGGATCTCGGGAAGGTCCTCAAGCAGATTTCGGCTCGCGTAGACTTCCCCCGCCCGCTCCAGCCTCGACCCCGGACGGACGGCCTCCAGGGCTGTAATCAGTCCATCGACCTCGTGACCTTGCAGGACGCCGTTGACGATCGCAAACCCTTCCTGATGAATCGCTTCAAACCCATCCACGTCGCTATTCCCCCGACTTCCGGTTCCCCCTCCGCCTGCTCCAAGCGGACCGACCTTACAACACGTCGCCCCTCCCGGCAACGCCGCGCCGTCTCCCGATTGAAGTCTCCCCGGATCTCATGCTCCGCCGACATGTTCGCCCCGCTTCTCGAAACACCACGGGTGCAGCAATGTGCCCGATCTAGATACAACGCGCGGGCGAGGGAATGGTTCGCGCGGCCGGTGATGGAAGTCCGTCCTCCAACCTCATCCGCGATTTTGGGCTTCATAAACCAAGGCGGGCGGCGTGTGGTAGATTCATGATGGAGGATCAGCTTTCGCGCTCTTTCCCAATTTGGATGCAGTGCCGACCGCACCTCGGGAGACCTGAAAAAATGCGCGGACGAACCCAATCCGCCCACTGGAGGAGCGCGTCGGCCGAGACCCCGGAGCGACCACGACGCCGATCGATCCTCCTTGGTTTCGGCGCGAACGAAGCCAAACTGGGAGATCGATGCAAATGAGTTGGCAACAGTAACATACGTCCTGGAAATGGCTGGATTCGGCGGCGCGAACAAAGCCAATCGAAGGAAGGCGGGATCCGGGCTTTGCCGCTCGCGAGGAGCGGAAGCCGTGGTCGTCGGCGGGTAGAATTCGGCGCGAACGAAGCCAAACCGGGGGCGCGGGATCGGCTAGTCGGAGGAGAGCATGGTGCGGGCGTAGACGATCCGGAAACCGAGGCGCTCGGCGTTGCGTTGGGAGCCGCTGGCGGGTTGGGTGCAGGTGACGGCCAGGTTGCAGCCGGTCTCGTGGGCGTGGGCGAGGCGGGCCGCCAGCAGGGCGGTCTGAACGCCTCGGCCCCGGAAGCCGGCGAGGGCGCCGTCGCCGGCCATCAATCCCAGGCCGTCGAAGATCAGGAGCGAGGCGCCCCCCGCGG
>CALCIC010000981.1 GCA_937907405.1 uncultured Isosphaeraceae bacterium
GAGTCGACGACGGAATCCGAGGGATTGCGAGGGCCCTGGCCGTTCGGCTTCCGGGTGCTCTTGCTCGCATTGGCGTTGCGGGCGGGCTGGGCGCTTGTGGTTCCGCCGGCGCCGACGTCGGATTGCGTGGCCTACGATCTTCTGGCCCGCAGCATCGTGGAAGGGCACGGCTACGGTTTCGCGCCGGGCGACCTTTCAGCCTACTGGCCGGTCGGCACGTCGGCGGTGTTCGCGCTGTTGTACACGATTTTCGGCGTCGGCTACGGGCCGATCGTCGTGATGAACGTGGCGGTCGGCGTGGCGACGGTCTGGCTGACGATGACGCTCGCCCGCGACTGGTTCGGCGACCGCGCCGGGCTGGCCGCGGGGCTGTTGATGGCGGTTTGGCCTGGTCAGGTGGAGTTCACCACGCTGCTGGCCAGCGAGTTGCTGTTCAACGTCTGCGTCCTGGCGGCGCTTTACGCCGAGAGCCGCGACCGCTGGCCGGCGTGGGGGCGGGCGATCGCGACCGGCGTCGCGTTGGCGGCGGCGTCCTACGTGCGTCCGCTCGCGCTCCTGCTGCCGGCGATTTTCGCCTTCTGCCGGATCGCGGGGCCCCAGCGGGGGAGCCGCAAGTGGACCGCGGTCGGGGTTGAGGCGGCGGCGACGGTGGTCGTGATGGCGGTGCTGATCGCCCCCTGGACCGTTCGCAACATGCGGGTTTTCGGCCGGCCCGTGTTGATCTCGACGAACGGCGGCCCGAATCTCTGGATGGGCAACAATCCGCTGTCCCAGGGGGGATACATGGATCTGCCGCCCGAGGTCGATGGGATGAACGAGGCCGTCCGCGACAAGTACCTGGGGGGCATCGCCAAGGATTACATCCGCGAGCGCCCGGGGGTCTTCCTGGTCGGGGTGATCAAGAAGCTGCGCTACACGCATGATCGCGAGAGCATCGGCGTCGTCTGGAATCAGGAAGGGTTGACCAGGGCGTTCGGCAGCGGAATCCTGATGCCCCTGAAGTTGGCGAGCGCGATCTACTGGTGGAGCATGCTCGTGCTGGCGGCGGTCGGAGCGGCGGCCGCGTACCGTCGGCTGGGGTTCCGGCGATTTCTGGGGCTGGCTCCGCTGGTCCTCTGGGTCTATTTCGCCGGGGTTCACGCCGTGGTCGTCGGCGGCGACCGCTATCACTACCCGAGCGTGCCGATGATCGCCGCCCTCGCCGGTCTGGGGGCCGCCGTCGTGCTGAGCCGAGGTCGAGCCGACGGCGCCGCCGAGAGCGATCATCCCGCGACCGACGCCCCGGCGCGTTGATCGCCCCCCTCCCCCGCCGCGCCTCGGGGAGGGAAGGGGGCGCCGGGGTTCGTTCGGAGTCCGGTCACCGCGATTTGCTGAGCGCGGGCGACGCCGCGGCGTCCCCCGGCGCAAGGGTCAGGGCGAAGGCTTCGTCGAGGCTGGAGACGCAGTGGAAGACGAGGGCCTCGCGGACGTCGGCGGGGATGTCGTCGAGGTCGGCCTCGTTCTGCTTGGGGAGGATGATCTCGGCGATCCCGGCGCGGTGGGCGCCGAGGACCTTCTCCTTGACGCCGCCGATGGGCAGGACCCGGCCGCGGAGGGTGATCTCGCCGGTCATCGCGATGTTGCTGCGGACGGGACGGCCGGTCATGGCCGAGACGATGGCCACGGCCATCGCCACGCCCGCCGACGGGCCGTCCTTGGGGATTGCGCCGGCGGGGACGTGGACGTGGACCTCGATCGACCCCAGCCGGTCCTCGCCGATCCGCAGCGATTGGGCGTTGGTGACCGCGTAGGTCAAGGCGGCGCGGCCCGACTCCTTCATCACGTCGCCGAGCTGGCCGGTGAGGATCAGCGAGGCGCTGCCGACGCCGCCCCCCCCGCCCCCGCCGTCGCCGTTGGAGGGCGGCCCTCCGGGGAGCCGTCGCACGGCGGCCTCGACGAACATGATGTCGCCGCCGGCCGGCGTGTAGTACATGCCGGTGGCCACGCCGACCTCGTTGGACTCGCCGGCGCGCTCGGGATGGACCTTGGGCCGGCCCAGCAGCGCGTGGACGTCGTCCACGTCGATCGCCCGGGCCGACTCCTCGCCGGCGGCCAGCTTGCGCGCGATCTTGCGGGCGACGGCGCCGACCTGCCGCTCAAGCTGGCGGACGCCGCTCTCGCGGGTGTACTCGCTGACGATCGCCGCCACGGCCTCGTCGGTGAACGTGATCGATCGGTCGGACAGCCCCGACTCTTCAAGCTGCCGGGGGATCAGGTACTTCTTGGCGATCTCGGCCTTCTCGCGCTCGGTGTAGCCGGCGAACTCGACGACCTCCATCCGGTCCAGCAGCGGGCCGGGGATGTTCTGGATGAAGTTGGCCGTCGCCACGAACAGGACTTCGCTAAGGTCGAACGGCACGTTCAGGTAGTTGTCGGTGAACGTGTCGTTCTGCGCCGGGTCGAGCACTTCCAGGAGCGCGCTGGCCGGGTCCCCCTGGAACGAGACGCCGAGCTTGTCGACCTCGTCGAGCAGGAAGACGGGGTTCTTGGCGCCGGCCTGCTTCATCCCCTGGATGATCCGGCCCGGCATGGCGCCGACGTAGGTCCGGCGGTGGCCTCGGATGTCGGCCTCGTCGCGGAGGCCTCCCAGGGCCGCGCGAATGTACTTCCGGCCCAGGGACCGCGCGATCGACTTGGCGATCGACGTCTTGCCGACTCCGGGGGGGCCGACGAACAGGAGGATCGGCCCTCGGGCCATGGCCCGCGCCTTGGCCTCCTTGCTGTCGGTGATCGATCGATCGTCGGTCGCCTGCGAGCCGTTCACGCTGGGGGCGACGGTGTCCTTGACCGCCTTCAACTTCGAGGCCGCGCACTCGCCCGACTTCTCCACCTCGTCGGCGATCTGGCGGGCGCGCAACTGCCGCACGGCCAGGAATTCGAGCACGCGGTCCTTGACGTCTTCAAGGCCGTAATGGTCCTCGTCGAGCACCGCGCTGGCGTGGTTGAGGTCGAGATCGTCGTCGGATCGGCTGTTCCAGGGGAGTTCCGCGATCCACTCCAGGTACGTCCGGATCCCCTGCGCTTCCATGGACTCGCGGCCGGCGCGTTCGAGCCGGCCCAGCTCGCGCTCGACCTCGACCCGCGCCTCGCGCGGCAGGACGAGCTGGTCCAGCTTCTCGCGCAGCTCGACCATCTCGCGCGACTGGTCGTCCTCGCCCAGCTCCTTCTGGATCGTCTTGAGCTGCTCGCGGAGGAACATCTCGCGCTGGCGCTCGCCCAACTCCTCCTGCACCTGCGACTTGATCT
>CALCIC010000982.1 GCA_937907405.1 uncultured Isosphaeraceae bacterium
ACGACCCCGGCGGCCTCGACCACGACCCCGGCGGCCTCGACCACGACCCCGGCGGCCTCGACCACGACCCCGGCGGACTCGACCACGACCCCGGCGACCACGAATCCCGTCCTCGACGCACTGCTGAACCTGGCCAATCAATCGCAGCAGCAGACGGCGAAGACCGCAACCTCGCTCCCCGCGGCCACGCCGACCGACGGGGCGCTCCCGACGAGCACCACCGCCGCGGCCACGACTCCCGCGGTCGGCGCCGCCGACCCGACCGCCACACCGGCGGTCGCCACCGCGACCCCGACTCCGAGCCCGACCGCGGACGCCGCGACCAGCGACCTCGCCGCTCAGCAACTGGCCGCCAGCCAGGCCGCGACCATGAAGCAGCAGGCGTTGGCCCGAGCGAACGCCAAGGAGAAGAAGGGCTTCTTCGAGGGCGTCTGGAGCGACATCAAGAACGCCTTCAGTTGACCTGACGCGACCGCTGGGTCGCGCCGACTCTCCGTCCATCCCGGCCGCCCCGGTCTCCATACGCTTGGAGACCGGGGCGGCCCTTTTTCGCCTGTGCGAGGGCCCGCCGCTGGAACATCGCCAGCGATCGGCCGATCGCTCAGGAACGGCCCGCGGCCTTCACCTCGTCGAGCCGTCGGGCCAGCATCTCTGGGAACCGGGAATACCACCGCCGGTTGAGCGGCGAAGGATGGGGCAACGGCCGCACGACCACCGGCTTCCAGGCGGGTCCACCCGTCCTGGGCGCCAAAACCGGCAGCCGGCATGCGTACGACGCCTCAAACCGGGCGTCGGTCGCCGCCTCGTCGTCGAACGCCCCGCCTTCCGCATAGGGTTCGAACCAACGAAACGCCTCGGTCCCCAGGCTGATCACCTGGTCCCCTTGCCAGAAGTCGGCCAGAAGCGACGCCACGAACGGCCGGAACCGCTCGCGCACCGACCTGGCGTACGCCTTGTTCCCCGGCGGCTTGAACGGCGCGGTGTTGGTGAGAAGGGCGTGATCGAGCGCCCGTCCCGGGCGAGGCGGTTCATGGCCGTCAGTCGTCGAGGGCCAGGCCGCGACGATCCCGGCACGGACCAGACGCCCCCCGGCGCCGATCAAGGGCTGGGCGGCGGCGACCTCGTCGCGGCCCAGGTCGCGCGCCAGGATGCAGACCGGCGCATCGAGCGAGCCGGCGAACAGGATCGGCCGACGGGGATCGCGCCCCGCCTTCTGATAGACCGGCTCATCGACCGGGAACGCCTCGCGAGCCGCCTCGACGGCCGCCGCCTCGATCAAATCCTCAATGCTTCCGACTCGCGGCACGACGCCCCTCCCCGTTTCTCCCTTCAACCTCCCAACAGGATCGACGTCATCATGACGATCGCCAGGGCTTCTTGGAAGTCCAGCGGACGAACCGGCGCGATCGAGGTTACCAGGCGACGCCAGAACGCCTGGAGAAAGCCGGCGGAGATCAGCGCGACGACGACGAACCTCACGAGGTCGAGCGAGGAACTCAAAACGAGCCCGGCGAGCGGGTACCTCCCGAGGTTGCCGGAAAGAACCAGGAAACCGAACAGTCCCCGGAGCGCCGAATAGGCGAGCAGCGCCAGGTTGAACCCCAGGGTGATCCCCTCGCGCTCGCGCCAATCGATCCGATCGGCCGACTTCGTGCCGGTCACCTCGCCTGGTTCCATCTCGTCGATGTATGGCATGGCCTCGAACCTCCTCGATCCAGGAGAACCCCCATCCGCCCGAGCGAATCCACATCCCCTATTCGGCCCTCGCCGGAAAATCTTGCCGAAGCTATGAATCGGGTCTGGAGAATTCTCGCCGCCGATCCTCAGAAATCGCGAGCTGGGGCGTCTAACAAGCAGTGGGATGGGCTTCAGGCGAGGTCCGTTGGCGCCGAACCAGGGAGAGACGCGCATGTTTGCGAATCTGGGGCGAAGGGGCGGTACGCCGTGGTTGGCGGTCGTGGTGTTGGCGCTTGGCCTGGGGAAAGCCTGGGGTCAGGGGATCGTCATCGATCATCGAAGGATCGCGCCGATTCAGAGTTCGTTCGAGATCCGCGAGGTCGCCATCGACGCCCGGGTCCGCGATCAGACGGCCGAGGTCCGGGTCTCGCAGACGTTCCACAACCCCGGGTCGACCCAGCTTGAGGCGCAGTTTTACTTTCCGCTGCCCGAGGAGGGCGCGGTCCAGGATTTCGTCCTGATGGTCGACGGCCGCGAGCTGACCGGAAAGCTGATGGACAAGGACGAGGCGCGGCGGATCTATGAGGAGATCGTCCGCACCAAGCGCGACCCCGCGCTGCTGGAATACATGGGGCGCGGCCTCTATCGCACGAGCGTCTTCCCGATCCCCCCCGGGGCCGACCGCAAGCTGACGATGCGTTACACGCAGCTCTGCAAGCGAGATCGCGACGTGATCGAGTTCTCATATCCCCTGTCGACCCAGAAGTTCACCTCCAAGCCGATCCAGCGGCTGTCGATCCGCGCGTCGATCGAGAGCAAGGATTCCATCAAGTCCGTCTACTGTCCCAGCGACGACGTCCGGATCGACCGCGCCGGGGACCACGAGGTCCGGATCAGCATGGAACGCACCCACGTCACGCCCTCGAACGACTTCCGGGCGGTCTACACGCTCGCCGAGGGAGCGGTCGGAGCGTCGGTCATGAGCTATCGCCCGAGCGGATCCGACGACGGCTTCTTTCTCCTGCTGGCGAGCCCCGAGGTCAAGCCGGCGGACGTCAAGCCGCAGCCCAAGACGGTCGTCTTCGTGCTCGACCGATCGGGCTCGATGGCCGGAAAGAAGATCGAGCAGGCGCGCCGGGCGTTGACCTCCGTGCTCAACAACCTCCGCGACGACGATCTGTTCAACATCGTGGTCTACGACAACGCCGTCGAGACGTTCCGGCCCGAGTTGGAGCGGTACAGCTCGAAAAGCCGCGAGGAGGCCGTGCGATTCGTCGACAACATCCGCGAGGGGGGCGGCACGAACATCGACGAGGCGCTCAAATCGGCCCTGGGCCTGATCCACGAGCATTCGAGGCCCAACTACGTGATCTTCCTCACCGACGGCCTGCCGACCGCCGGCGAGGTCCGCGAACTGGCGATCGCCGACCACTGCCGCAAGGACAACACTAACAAGGCGCGGATCTTCAGCTTCGGCGTCGGCTTCGACGTCAACGCCCGGCTCCTCGACCGCCTGAGCGCCGGCAACAGCGGAACGAGCGAATACGTCAAGCCCGACGAGGACATCGAGTCCCACGTCTCGCGGTTCTACGCGAAAATGAGCAGCCCGGCGCTGACCGATCTACGGATCGAGTTCACCGGCACGGACGTCAACCGAACCTACCCGCGCGACCTTCCCGACCTGTTCGACGGCGGCCAGATCGTCTGGGTCGGCCGATATCGCCAGTCGGGGAGAACGACGCTGCGGGTCTCCGGCAAGGTCTCCGGCGAATCCCGTTCGTTCGAGTTCCCCGCCGAACTGGCCGACTCCGATCGGGGACGCGGCCACGACTTCGTCGAGCGAATCTGGGCCGTCCGCCGCATCGGCCACCTGATCGACCAGATCGACCTCGACGGCCAAAATCGAGAGTTGGTGGACGAACTGGTGAGCCTGAGCAAGAAGTACGGCATCATGACCCCCTACACTTCGTTCCTGGCCGATGAGACGGTCCGGCTGCACGAGGCGCGCCGGAACGTCGAGCACGCTCGCGAGTCGCTGGGGCGGCTCTCCGAACTCAGCGGCGCCTTCGGCGTCGCCCAACGCGAGCTGAAGAGCGACTTCATGAACGCCCAGCGCGCCGCCGGCGCCTCGTTCGCCCAGCCCTCCCAGGTGACGCAGTTCGACGCCCAGCGCGGCCAGGCGGTCGGCATGATGGGAGGCATGGGGGGCACGAGAGGCATGATGCGCTACGAGGCCCGCACCGTCCCGCAAGCCGCCGCCGGGACCGCGCCGGCGTTGCTGGCAGCGACGGAAAAAGACGCCCGGAAGGCGGAACCGGCGGTTCGCCGGATCGGCTCCAAGACCTTCTATTTCAAGGACCAACGCTGGCTCGACGCCGAGGTCACGCCCGAGGAGGACGCCAAGGCCAAGGTGGTCCGCCAGTTCAGCGACGCCTTCTTCGCGTTGGCCCGCTCCCAGGGGCCTGAATGGAACCAGTATCTGACGTTCGACGAGCCCGTCACGGTCAAACTCGACTCCACCGTCTACCGGATCGAGCCGTCCGAAGAACGGCCCTGAGCCCCCCGGAACGGAGGAGATCCCGGCGCTCATCGTCGTTCGGGGACGCATCGTTAGCGGCGTCCTCACGACGATCGCGGCGCCGGGCTCACTCTCCCGAGCGCGAATCGATCTTGAGCGTGTAGACCGTCACGATCTCGGGCCGGATGATCTTGTCGCCGGCCTGAAAACCGGCGCGAAGGCGCTGGGCGACGGTCTTGGCGAGCGCGGGGTCCTCGGTCGGAACGGTCGTGACGGCACGCTGGCGGCGGGGGTCGAACGCCTCGGCCTCGGTGCGGAACGGCTCGACGCCCTGTC
>CALCIC010000983.1 GCA_937907405.1 uncultured Isosphaeraceae bacterium
CTCCAAATACCTCGTCGAATCCAACCTCACCGCCGGCTGGCTGCTCCGGCCCGACGACGCCAGGCCCGGCGCCGCCGCCCAACCTCCCGCGCCCCGTCGCCGAGCGCCCGCCGAGCCGATCTCGGCGCTCGCCGCCGCCGCCACGGTCGGCCTCATCAACATCGAGGGGCCGAAAACACCGGCGAAACTGACGCCCCGACTGGTCGACTACCACCCCCGCCGGTTCGTCCTGCACAACGGTTTGCGCGTCATCCACGAGCGCCGGCCGGGCGTCGGCGTGACGGCCGTGGACTTCTACACCGAAGGCGGCTGGGTCCGCGAGGCCGTCCCCGGGGTCGCGGTGTTGACCGGCCGGATGCTGGAGGAAGGGAGCGTCGGCCGATCGTCCCAGGAGCTGGCGGCGGCCATCGAGGACGTCGGCGGATCGATGGAGCTGGGCTCCACCTGGAGTTCATTGCGGACCCGCTCGGAGGACCTGGCTCTGGGGCTGGAACTGCTGGCCGACGTGGTCCGCCGCCCGCTCTTCCCCCCTGAGGCGCTCGACTGGGCCAAGCAGCGGATCATCGGTGAATTGCGGAGCGACCATGAGGACCCCGCCTTCCGCGCCGATCAGGCGTTCCGGGCGATGGCCTACGGCGACCACCCCCTGGGCCGCGACCCCCGCGGCGGCGTCCGCGAGATCGGCCGGTTGACCCGCGAGGACGTTCTCGCGCATCACCGCGATTTCTTCGCGCCCGAGACCGCGTTCCTGGTCGTCGTCGGCGAGTTCGACCCCCGGGGTCTGAGGCGGATGATCGAGAAGCAGTTCGGCGGCTGGAAGCCGCAAGGAAGCTCGGCCCTGGCTTGGCCCGAGCTGCCCGCGCCCGGTCGACCGCGATCCCGACGGATCAACCACCCGGGCGAGCAGGTCCACATCGTTTTGGGCCATCGGGGAATCGCCCGCCGTCATCCCGACTTCGACGCCTTGCTGGTCCTCGACCACATCCTGGGCAGCGGGCCGGGGTTCTCCGACCGCCTGGGCCGGATCGTCCGCGACGAGCTGGGACTTGTGTACACGGTCGGCGGCGGCATGACCGACTCGGCCGACCTGACGCCCGGCCTGTTCCGGATCTACGCCGGGACCATGCCCGAGGAGGCCGACCGCGTGATCGCGGCGATCGTCGACCAGATTCGCGCGATGCATCGGGGCGATTTCTCCGACGAGGAGGTCGCCGGCGTCCGTCAGTACCTCGCCGGCGCCGCCCTCTTCGACCTCCAGACCGTCGAGCAGCGCGCCGAGCGCCTGGTCGAACTGGAACGATTGGGTCTGCCGCTCGACGAACCGAAGACCTGGCCCGACCGGATCGCCACGATCACCCCCCGCCAGGTCCGCGCCGCCGCCCGCGTCCACCTCCACCCCGACGCCCTGTTTCGGGTCGCGTTGGGGCCGCTGGCGAAAAGCCCTCGAAGTCGAATCGGCGAAAGCCGGAAGTCTCATTGAAACCGGCCGTCGCCTCCTGGTCCACCGCATTCCGAACCGGTTCCTGATCCCTTCGCCCCCCCTCCCAATCCATTACGCGACGACGTCGTGGACGATCTCGCCGTGGACGTCGGTGAGGCGGAAGTCGCGGCCGGCGTAGTGGAAGGTGAACTTCTCGTGGTCGAAGCCGAGCAGGTGGAGGATCGTGGCGTGGAGGTCGTGGACGTGGACCTTCTTCTCGACGGCCTGGAAGCCGAGGTCGTCGGTCGCGCCGTGGACGTATCCCCCCTTGGCGCCGCCGCCGGCCATCCAGGTGGTGAAGCCGTAATGGTTGTGGTCGCGGCCGTTCATCTTGCCCTGGTTCGCCCCCGGGGTCGGCATTTCAACGGTCGGGGTGCGGCCGAATTCTCCCCCCCAGACGACGAGCGTGTCGTCGAGCATCCCGCGCTGCTTCAGGTCGAACAGGAATCCGGCAATGGCCTGGTCGCACTGGCGGCTGAGGTTGCGGTGGCCGGTCTCGATGTCGTCGTGGCTGTCCCAGGGCTGGCCGGCGCCGTGCCAGAGCTGGACGAACCGGACGCCCCGCTCCAGCAGCCGACGGGTCGCCAAAAGCTGGCGGGCGTGGACGCCGGGGCCGTAGAGGGCGCGGATGTACGCGGGCTCCCGGCTCACGTCGAACGCCTCGGCGGCCTCGGACTGCATCCGGTAGGCCAGCTCGAACGACTGGATGCGGGCCTCGAGGTCGGCCTCGTGCTTCCGCTGGTCGAGATGGACCTGGTTGAGTTCGGCCAGCAGGTCGAGCTGCGCCCGCTGGCGGCCCGCGTCGACGCCGTGGTTGCGGATGTTGGCGATCAGCTTCTCGACGTCGGTATGCTTGCTGTCGAGGTGCGTCCCCTGATAGATGCCGGGCAGGAAGGCCGACTGCCAGTTCTGGGACTCGGCGATCGGGAAGCCGTCGGGGCACATGACGAGGAAGCCGGGGAGGTTTTGGTTCTCGGTCCCCAGGCCGTAGAGCACCCAGGACCCCAGGCTGGGGCGCGCCTGGCGGGCGTCGCCGCAGTTCATGAGCATCAACGACGGCTCGTGATTGGGGACGTCGGCGTGCATCGACCGGATCACGCAGATGTCGTCGGCCATCGCCGCGGTCTTCTCGAACAGCTCGCTGACCTCAAGGCCGCTCTGGCCGTACTTGCGGAACTTGAAGGGGGAGCGCAGGGCCGCGCCGGTCTTGCGCTCGGTGGGCAGGTGCGTCGGCACGGGCTTGCCGTGGAACTTGTCGAGCGTCGGCTTGGGATCGAACGTGTCGACGTGCGACGGGCCGCCGTTCATGAACAGGTGGACGACCCGCTTCGCCCGGGCCTTGAGCGGCGGCGCCTTGGGCAGCAGGGGGTTGTCGGACGTGGCGGCGGCCTGGCGGACGGCGTTCACGTTCACCTGGTCGGCGGCCCGCGCCTGGCGGCCGAGGCCGCCGGTCTCGGCGAGCATCGCGCCCAGGGCCAGCGAGCCGAAGCCGGTCCCCGAGCGGCAGAGCAGCTCGCGGCGCGTGACCACCAGATCTTCGAGTCGAGTCGGTTCGTGCGACATCTTTGGAAACTCCCGCGGAGGCGATCGATCAGGCGAGCCGTGGTTCAGTCGACGTACAGGAATTCGTTGGTGAGCATCAGGACCTGGGCGAGCTGCGCCAGGGGGGACAATTTGCCCTCGACCGGCGGCCCGGCGCTCTGAAGGAACGCGACCGCCCGGCCGCGCTCGCGGTCGTCGGGCCGTCGGCCGAGCACGCGGAGGTACGCCCCCTCGACGACGGCTCCAGGATCGGCCGTGGCCTGGTCGGACGTTTCGAGGGCCGTCGCCAGGCGCCTGGCCTGCTGTTGCACGAACGGGCTGTTCATCAGGAAAAGAGCCTGCTGCGGGACCGTCGTGACGAACCGCTTGGGGCTGGTGCCGTCGGGCACGGCGAAATCGAAAGTCCGATAGACGCCGTCGAGGTTCTGGCGGTCGATGAAGCCGTAAACCGTCCGCCGGGGGGGGAACGGCTCTTGATTGAGTTCGACGGACGGTCCCCCTTGAGTCGCGTCGAGGGCGCCCGAAACCGTCAACAACGAATCGCGGAGCGTCTCGAAGTCGAGTCGCTGACGGTTGAACCGCCAGAGCAGCCGGTTCTGGGCGTCCTTGGCGACGTAATCGGGGCGGAGCGCGCTCTGCTGCTGGTAGACGTTCGAGAGCATGATCCGACGGTGCAGCGACTTGATCGACCAGCCGTCGGCGATGAACCCGGCGGCCAGGTCGTCGAGCAGCTCGGGGTGCGACGGCGACTCGCAACGCACGCCGAAGTCGCTGGGCGTGTCGACGAGCCCCTCGCCGAAGTGCCAGCGCCAGACCCGATTGACGATCACCCGGGCGGTGAGCGGGGCGGCCTCGCCGACGATCGCCCGCGCCAGTTCGAGCCGGCCGCTGCCGTTCTGGAACGGCTGCCGATCGGCCCCGGCCAGGACCTGGAGGAACTGCCGAGGCGCCACCTTGCCGGGCCGCCCCGGATTCCCCCGGACGAAGACCCGGGAATCCGTCGGATTGGGCGCGTCGTTCATGACCATCGCCCGACAGATCTTGGACGCCGTCTCGTTCTCGATCGCGTCGACCTTCTTACCCAACGCGGCGAGCTCTTCACCCTGCTTGCGGTCGAACAGGAATCGGTCGTTGTCGGGGGGCAGAGTGAACACGCCGGCGGCGCCGAAGAAAGCCTCGCGGAGCGACTCCCATTGCGGGTCGTCGAGCGGCCCGCCCTTCTTGTCGGCCCTGGCGTCATGGTCTCGACGGTGTTGTTCCAACCGGCCGAGCAAGGCTGCGTAGGAGTCGGCCACCTGATTCATGTCGGTCGGTTTCTTCTCGCGGAACGCGGCCAGGACCAGGGGATGCACCGCGCCCGGCTTGGCCTTCTCGCGGGCTTCGAGCTGGGCGAGCGGCTCGCCGGCCCGAGCCGCGAACTGGTCCCTGGGCAAGGCGCCGTACAACCGCCAGGGGGCCAGCACGGGGCTTTCCAGGGCGGCCGCCTGGTCGACGTGCTTCTTCCACAGGAAGCTCAACGCCTTCAAGCGCGTCGGAGTCAGGTCGTCCTTCTTGGCTCGGTCGTCGAGGTTCGTCGCGCGGCCGTCGAACTTAAGGTCGGAGGCGGCGCGGAGGTAAAGCGAGGCTCGGGCTTCGAGATCGCCCTGGAC
>CALCIC010000984.1 GCA_937907405.1 uncultured Isosphaeraceae bacterium
GCGGCTCTTGCTGCACGGTCGCGTCTATCTTCCGGAATCGGCCCAGCCCGAGGACGCGAGTGACGTCGAGGGGCCCTTGCGACTCCCCCGCGCCGTCATGATCCCCAACGAAGGCGGCCCCCTCATCTACCGGTTGATCCTGGGGGGCAAGTTTCGGATGGGAGATCCGGATCCTCAGAACAAGGAGAGCCACCCGGATCACGAGGTCGCTCTGTCGACGTATTACCTCCAGGAAAAGGAGACCACCGTCGCGCAGTTCGAGGCGGTTCGCAAGCGGTTCGGCCGGGACTGGGGGGGACTCGCGTCCTATGAGGCGATGCTGTCGCAACGCGGCTTTCCCGGCGACCCGGAACAAGGCAAGTATCCCGTCGCCGACGCGCCTCGGGCGGCCTGCGTCGAGTTCGCCCGGATCCTCGGCGCTCGGCTGCCGACCGAAGCTCAGTGGGAGTTCGCGGCGAGTTCGAGGGGCGTGCGACGTCCCTACGTCTGGAAGGCGGACGATGCGGGCAGGCGAGACAACGCCAACGTCGAGGCCCTTCTTCACGAATTCCCCGATCTGGTCGGCTCGTTCCCCAACGACCGCACGCTGGAAGGGGTCTATGACATGGCCGGCAACGTCCGTGAATGGTGCCGCGACGAGTGGAAATACTATCGGATCGATCGTCAGGTCGATCCGGTGATCGGCGTCGAAACCAGGTCGACGCTGTACTCGATCCGCGGCGGTTCGTTCGCGACCTCGGCGAACACCGCCGCCGTGACGTACCGGGCGTCGACGGGCCGCTACGAATACAGCGCCGATGATCGGACGCCGATCCCGGACGTCGGTTTCCGGACGGTTCTTGAAGTCGTGGAGGCCGGGGACCTGGGACGACCCGCCGCGGCGGCCGTGGAGAAAGGGCCGGAACGATGAGCATGCACCCGCGTCGAATTGGGACGATCCTGGGGGCGCTGGTCGTGGTGGTCGGCCTGCCGGCGGGCGTCGCCGTTTCGCGGGAGGAGGCCCCGGCGGCCCGCAAACCTCAGGTCTGGGCGATGCTGGCTGGGATCGAGCGTTTCGAGGACTCGACCGCCTTCCCCCGTTGCCGAGGCGCGGCCCACGACGCCGCGTCGCTGGCGCGCTGGTTGATCGATTCGGCGGGCTGGCCCTCCGATCATGTGCTGCT
>CALCIC010000985.1 GCA_937907405.1 uncultured Isosphaeraceae bacterium
GAACCGAAGGCCCATGGCGCGCTCGTCGCCGGCTTCGTGCTTGTCCAGCGCGTCGAAGCAGGCGAGCGCCAGGTCGTCGAGGAAGCGGCGGCCTCGCGTGCGGACGTCGGCGACGACCTTGGAGACGTCGTAGCGATCGCCGTAAATCTCTTCAATCCCCTGGCAGAGCAAGGGCAGGCCGATTTCCAGGAATTCGCCGCGGGCCTTGATGAAGCTGTCCCGCGTGACGATGTTGGTGATCGTCTCGCGCCAGCGGTGCTCGACGACGAACCCCAGTTCCTTGCACTCGTAAGCTCGCGTCAATTCGCTGGCGCCGACTTCCGGATAGTGGTCGTTGCGCACGAGAAAATGCGCGGGGATGTCGGCCGGGCTGGGAAAACCGCCGTGCGCGTGGAAGTACGCCCGGTCGCCGGGTTGGTGATCCCCAGTCGAGAACGCCGGTGGGATCGTCACGTCCATCACGCCCCGCCAGCGTGAATTCCAGGCTGGGGCGAGAGCGCCTTCGGGGAGCATTTCTCCCTTGGGCTGCCAGATCAATCGGTCGCAGGAGCCGTCCGGCCGGACCACGGTCTCGACCTGAAACAGCGCGGGCGAGCCGCAACCGGAGGCCAGGAGCATCGACCCGACGACCAGAGCGGCCCGCGTGGTGAAGCATCGCATGGCGATCTCCAATACAATGAAGATCCGTTGAAACCGACGAACGACCCGGCGCACGAGGCCGGCTCGCATCCTTGATTCTCGCACCGTCCCCGCGTTCTTGCCAAGCGGCCGCCGTCGACGAGCCGACCCGCGAACCTCGCGGGAAGACGTCTTTCGACCCGAGAATCACAACGATCGAGAGTGGATATCGATGAGTTCCAGCGACGATTCAGGGACGACTCAAGGCTTCCTCACGCACGAGGGTTTCTCCCGGAGGTTGCCGGTGGGGGCCGAGGTCCAACCCGGCGGCGGGGTCCACTTCCGGGTCTGGGCGACGTTGCGTCGCCGTGTCGAGGTGGTCGTCGAGTCCGAAGGGGGGGGGCGGGCTTTCGAGCTCAAGCCGGAGGCCGACGGCTATTTTTCGGGGTTCGTCGCCGAGGCGGGGGTCGACACGCTCTATCGCTATCGGCTGGACGGCGAAGGCGCGTTTCCCGACCCGGCCTCGCGGTCTCAGCCCGACGGCCCCCACGGCGCCTCTCGGGTCGTCGATCCCTCGACCTTCAACTGGACCGATCAAAGCTGGAAGGGGCTGACGCTCGCCGGCCAGGTCCTCTACGAGATGCACGTCGGCTCGTTCACCCGTGAGGGGACCTGGGCCGCCGCGATGGAGCGGCTGCCTCGGCTGGCCGAACTGGGCGTGACGACGGTCGAGGTTATGCCGATCGGCGAGTTCGCCGGCGCGTTCGGCTGGGGGTACGACGGCGTCGACCTGTTCGCGCCTTATCATCAATACGGCAGGCCGGACGATGTCCGACGGTTCGTCGACCGCGCGCACGGGCTCGGTATCGGGGTGATCCTCGACGTGGTTTACAACCACTTCGGGCCGGACGGCTGCTACCACCGGGCGTTCTCCGAGTGCTACCTCCATACCGACCGCGCCGGCGACTGGGGCGACTCCCTGAATTTCGACGGCCCCGACGCGGGGCCGGCTCGCGAGTTCTTCATCTTCAACGCCGGCTACTGGATCGACGAGTTCCATTTCGACGGCCTTCGGCTCGACGCGACCCAGGCCATCCACGATTCGTCGCCCCGGCACGTCCTCGCGGAGATCGGCCGCCGGGCGCGCGAGGCGGCCGGGGCGCGTTCGATCCTGATCTTCTCCGAGAACGAGCCGCAGAACATCCGCCAGATTCGACCGGAGAGCGCGGGGGGCTTCGGACTCGACGCCCTCTGGAACGACGATTTCCACC
>CALCIC010000986.1 GCA_937907405.1 uncultured Isosphaeraceae bacterium
CGGCCTGGTCTACCCGATGGGAGCGGTCTACTATCTGGGTGTCGCGGCGGCGGCGGTCCTGCTGGTCTACGAGCATTCGCTGGTGCGGCCCGACGACCTCGCCCGCGTGAATCAGGCGTTCTTCCACGTCAACGTCGTCGTCAGCGTCGGACTCCTGGTCTTCAGCGTGGTCGACCTGATCCTGTAACGCGACGCCCAACGCGGGGCCTGCTCCCCTCGCTCGTCGCCCGCGGTTGCCGTATCGTTCAATTCCGACTAAAATTCCAGAAACCAAGAAGGTCTCCAGACGACGCGAGAGGAACGGTACAGGCATGGCGGACGACGCTGCACGGCTCAAGGTGATTCGCGAGAAGGTGGAAGCCGGCCGGAGGCTCAGCTTCGAGGACGGCCTGGCGCTTGAGGAATCGCGCGACCTGTTCGAGTTGGGCTCGCTGGCCAACCTGGTCCGCGAGCGGAAGAACGGCGACCTGGGCTTTTACAACGTCAACACGCACATCAACCCGACCAACGTCTGCGTCTACACGTGCGACTTCTGCGCCTTCCGGGCCGACCTGGGGGAGGCCAAGGCGTACGTGATGGACCGCGACCAGGTGATCGAGCGAGCCCGCCAGGCCGCGTCGCGCGGCGCGACCGAGATGCACATCGTCGGCGGCCTGCACCACAAGCTGAAGCTCGACTATTACATCGACGTCGTCCGATGGATCAAGGAGACCGCGCCGGAGATCCACGTCAAGGCGTACACGGCGGTCGAGATCGAATACTTCGCCAGGATCACGCGCATTTCGACGGAAGAGGTGTTGAAGCGACTGATCGACGCCGGCCTGGGGAGCCTCCCCGGCGGCGGGGCCGAGATCTTCCATCCCGAGGTCCGCGAGCAGATCTGCGGGGCCAAGGCGACGACCGAGGAATGGCTCGACGTCCACCGGACGGCCCACCGGCTGGGGCTGCACTCGAACGCCACGATGCTCTACGGCCACATCGACAAACCGATGCACCGGATCGACCACCTGGTCCGGCTCCGCGAGCTTCAGGACGAGACCGGGGGCTTCCAGACCTTCATCCCCCTGGCCTTCCACCCCGACAACTCCGAGATGTCCGAGATCCCCAAGCCGTCGGGGATGATGGACCTGAAGACGATGGCGATCAGCCGGCTGATGCTCGACAACTTCCCACACATCAAAGCATACTGGGTCATGCTCGGCCTGAAGGTCGCGCAGTTGGCGCTTTCGTTCGGGGCCGACGACCTCGACGGCACGGTCGTCCACGAGAAGATCTACCACGAGGCGGGCGCCGAGACGCCCCAGGAATCGACCGTCGACGAGATCCGCCGCCTGATCACCGAGGCCGGCCGCCAACCCGTCGAGCGCGACACCCTCTACCGCCAGGTCAACCGCGGCGAAGGCCGCTGGACCACCGGCGAGCGGATCGCCACGCCCGCCCTGGCTGTCCTGAACTCGCGGTGAGGCGATGCGCGATTGGTCGCCGACGGTGCGGCACTGAGGTATGATCAAGGCAAGGGAGGCACCGCATGGAAACCCCAACCGCGACCCACACTCATCATGTCCTCGATCGGCTCTTGAACCCGGTGCGGGATGTTCTGACGCCTGAGGTCGCCAGGGCGATAGCCGACCTACGGGCTGATGCGGCGACTCAGGAACGGCTCGACGACCTGGCCGAGCGACACCACGAGGGGCGGCTCTCGCCCGATGAGCTGGCGGAATACCAGGCCCTCGTGGGCGGCGTCAACCTGATTGCGGTGCTCCAGGCCAAGGCTCGTTCGGTCCTGAAGACCAGGCCGTCGGCGTGATCAGCGCCGGGACAAGGCGGCGCGTCCGCGAGCGAGCGAACCGCCGGTGCGAGTATTGCCGCATCCGGCAGGCTGATGAGCCGTTCATCACATATCAAATCGAGCACGTCATTCCGAAGCAGCACGGCGGGGGGGACGATGAGGTGAACCTCGCCCTCGCGTGCCCTCAATGCAATCTGCACAAGGGGCCGAACCTCGCGGGAATCGACCCGGAAACCGAGGCCGTCGAACTCCTGTTCAACCCGCGTCGTCAGTCGTGGGAGGAGCATTTTGAAGCGCGGGGGCCGTACATCGTTGGGAAGACGGCAGCCGGGCGGGTAACCGTCCGCGTACTCGCCATGAACGAGGAGTCTCGACTCGATTTGCGACGGGAGGCAACCGGCGAATCGTAGCGTGGCGAGATCAGTGACGAGTGGTCGCAGGGGCAGGGGGTCAGATCCTAACTTGCAGTCGAGATCTCTCTCGATCGAAATCGGTTCCTGACCCGAGCGCCATTCGTTCCCGTCCTCTTATCTGACCTAGGAACGGAAGTCTGCCCTCGGTGTCTGTGGACATGATTCTTCCTCGCGGCATCACCGGATTCGGCGTCCCGAAGGGCCATTCCCATGCGGACCCCCGAAGCTTCCACGCGGATTGTCGGCAAGCCGTCGCCCCCCTGAATGGGCGCGTCGAGGACCGGAAGCAGGTGTTCGACGTCGGCAGCGCCAGCTTCCTCGCCCGGGTGCTGGTGATGCCGGGGGAGGACGTCGCGGCATTGCTCAACAAGGTCCACCCGTGGATCGGATTCTGCCGGCCGCTTGAGCCGGGCCTATGGCCCCCGCCGGAGTTCCTGGACCCGCATCGAGTGGCGGCCTCGTTCGTGGCGCTCGGCCGGTATCGTGTGCTGTCGCGTCAGGAACTGGACCGGCCCGTCGACGAGGCGATCTGCGCGGAACTGCGACGGGTCGAGTTGGACCAACTGAAATACTGGAGCAAACTGGCGGGACGTCGGCTTCGAATCGGCGAGGTCGTATTCAATATCTGGGATTGAGCGAAGGTTGCCGGCTGACGCCCCCCGCTCGCCTCAAACTCAGGAGTTTGCAACCCTCCTGCACACGGAACGGCCTGGGTTCCGCTTGACCGATCGGGGCGATCGGCCTAAGATCCGCCGCAAGCGCGGGGAGGGTCTCGTTCAGGGGCGATCTCCCGTCGCGGTCCGCTCAAAACACCCGCTCATGGAGGAGCAACGACGATGCGAGACCACAACAAGGCGTTCTGCCGCCTTGTGGCCGAGACCTTCGACTGTCCCGCCCCGGTCTACGAGTTCGGGTCGTATCAGGTCGAGGGGCAGGAAGGCTACGCGAATCTGCGGGGCATGTTCGCCGGCAAATCGTTCGTCGGCTGCGACATGCGGGCCGGCCCCGGCGTCGACCGGATCGAGGACGTCTCGGCCATCTCGCTGCCGTCGAACTCGGCCGGGACGGTGCTCTGCATCGAGACCTTCGAGCACGTCTTCGAGGTCCGCAGGGCGTTCGACGAGGTCTTCCGGATTCTCAAACCCGGCGGCCTCTTCCTGATCACCACCCCCTTGAACTTCCGAATCCACGCCTACCCCGACGACTACTGGCGGCTGACGCCGAGCTGCCTGAAACGGATGATGAGCCCCTACGAAGGGCGGATCATCGGCGCCCAGGGGCACTCGCCGTTCCCGCACTCGGTGATGGCCCTGGGGGCCAAGACGCCCGCGCCGTCGGACTTCGCCGAACGGGCCCAGGCCCTGATCGACGGCTATCAGCGGTTCATGGTCGAGGCCGCCGCCGCGGTTCCGTTCCGGGCCAGAATGCGGCGCAAGCTCGGCTCGCTCTACCGTTCCAAGGGGGAACGCCAGCAGATCGCCGGTTACTACCACGCCGACTTCAAGGTCGAGATCGGCGTGGAGTTGGAGGCGGAACCGGCGGCCTCGGCGACCCGCGAGGCGCGGTTCGACCTCGCATCGAACGCCACGTCCGGCACGAACAAGCACGATCCCAAGAACGTCCGCAACGGGAAGAAAAGCGCATGGCGACATCCCTCGATCGCATACTGGTTCTAGGCCTCGACGGCGCCACGTGGACGGTCCTCGACCCGATGCGCCGGCGCGGGCTGACGCCCAACCTCGACGCGCTGCTCAGGCGATCGGCCCACGGCGAGCTGACCTCGATCATCCCGCCGGTGACCACCGCCGCGTGGACCTCGATGGTCACCGGCTGCAACCCGGCGCGGCACGGGGGCTTCGACCACCGCTACTTCGACGCCGCCGAGAACCGGATGAAGGTCAACCACTCGGGCCGCGTCCGCGTCCCCAACCTCTGGCGAACCCTCTCCGACGCCGGCCGACGCGCCGCCTGCCTGAACGTCCCGGGCCTGTTCCCGCCCCCCCAGATCGACGGCGTGGTGGTCTCCGGCATGGACGCGCCCCACCTCGACGCGGCGCTCCAGGGCTCGCCCGCCTTCGCCGCCCGGCTCAAGGCCGAGGTCCCGGACTACACGCTCCGCTACTTCTGGAAGCGGGCCCCGCAGACCCTCGAAGAGCTTCGGCTCAACGCCGGCCTCACCGTCGAGAGCTTCCTGGGCCGGGCCAAGGGGGGGCTGCTGGCCGACAAGGCGTTCCCGGACTGGTCGGCCCTGATGGTCCAGTTCCAGAACCTCGACCCGTTCCAGCATCGCGCCTGGCGATACCTGAACGTGGATGCGACCGGCATCGACGACCCTGAATGGAACGCCGCCGCCGCCGAGGTGATCCGCGGTCTGGACCGGGCCGTCGGGATGCTCTGCGAGCTGGCCGAGGCGCGCGGGGCGGCCGTGATGGTCGTCAGCGACCACGGCTTCGGCCCCTGCGAGGGCCGGATCGACGTCAACCGCATCCTGCTCGACGCCGGGATCGCCCAGGGCGCGGGAATCGGCCGCAAGCTGGTCCGTCGCGGTCGGCAGGCCGTCGACCGCCTGCGCGTCTGGAAGGCCAAGCGCAACGACCCCGCCGCGCGGTCGGCCTCGTTCGAGCAGTCCGTCGCCGGCTCGTTCCCGTTCGACTGGTCGCGGACGCTGGCCTTCGCCCCCCACCAGGACACGGCGGCGATGATCTATGTGAACTCGCCCGCCCGTCGCGGAGGCGTCCGCCACGCGGCCCCATTGTACACTCCCCGAGAGATCGAGGAGGCCCGCGACGCCGCCGCCGAGGCGCTGGCCGAGGCCCGCCACCCCGAGACGAATCGCAAGCTCTTCCCCCGGATCATCGCCACGGCCGAGGCCTTCGGGATCGACCCG
>CALCIC010000987.1 GCA_937907405.1 uncultured Isosphaeraceae bacterium
AAACCACTTACAACCAACCTACAACCTATTGACGTGGGAAGCCAGAGCGTGGTTCGTTTTCTCGATCGCCGACGTCGCGGACTTGTTTTTCGAGGGCCGCGCGCCAACTCGTTCCCGCGAGTCTTCGATCCGCCTCCGCGAGTCTGCCTTGGATTACGGACCGCCGACCTCCTCCTCGAAAAATTTCGGTTCTTTGTCGGGAGAACGCCAAACCGACATTGAACGCCTGGGGCCGCCTCGGTAGTATGTCTTCAGTTCGACGTGAACCACGCCGATGAATGTCGTGTCCGATGTTCAACGGCGTCACGCTCGGGGGATTAGCTCAGCTGGGAGAGCGCTTGCATGGCATGCAAGAGGTCGGGGGTTCAAATCCCCCATCCTCCACTTCCTGAAAACGATCGACGCTGATCTGACCATCGCTAGATCGTCCCACCGCTTCATCCGCATCAAGCTTCACACGCTTCCAATCCTTGATTCAACCGGCTCGTGGGCTCTAGCACGCCCGCTCTGAGCCGATCTCATCTCTTCGTGGTCGGGCTCCTCTCGGTTTGGGAGTTGCGCTGGCGACTGGATGGAAAGGACGAGTTCCGAAGGTCGATGATTCGACCAACCGCCTCGGCGCGCCGCCGATGGGGAGGAGGTTCGATGCGTGAGCCTGTTTTGACCGATCAGATTCGAGCCCGGGTCTTCGTGGTCCACCTTCCGGGGATGACCCGCGACCGCGAGCGGATGCTCATCCACCGCTGTCTTCTGCTGGCGAGCACCGCCCGCGCCGCCGGCGTGCCGCTGGCCGTCGCCTGGGGCATGCTCGCCCAGTCCATCGACTGGTTCTCGACCCGCCTCCGCACCGAGCACGAGCGCGAATCGTTCGCGGCCGTCATGCACCGGCTCCGGCTCGAGCTCTTCCAGGATCGCGCTTACGCCTCGCATTAAGCGCGGCTCAACCCGCCTGTCGGTTCGGTTCACGGCTTCGAGGGGGTGGGATTCGGCTGCTCGCCGGGGAACTTGCCGCGGAGGCGGAATAGGTTGATGAGCGCGCGGTCCATCATCCGTTCCCCCGCGCCCAACGCGATCGGCGACATCTGGGAGTCGGCGCCGTAGCCTCCCTGGGCGGCGGCCTCGATGGTCGGGAAGTAGAGCAAGTGGCCGTTGCAGTAGCCGAAGACCAGCGCATGCGGCAGGTCGGCCCGCTCCCGCAGCCGCAGCGCGTGCTGACAGAACGGCTCGCCCGGCAGGGCGACGACTCCGAGTCGATCGCCCAGCAGCACGGTCGTCGTTTCGGCCTTCATCCCGTCGCCGTACTCTTCGAGGAGGTTTCGCACCAACTCCGGAAAGAACGCGCGGCCGTAGAGCAGCAGGTTCACCGCGCTCTTGAGATTCAGCCGCGTCGGGAAATCGAACCGATCGCTCGCGACCGCCAGCGAGGGCGGGACCGCCGGCGTCCCGGCCAGGCCCTCGGCGACTTCGATCGCCTCAAGGCCCAGGGTTCGGCCGAACGCTTCGGGAGTTCGGTCGGCGGGCTGGCCGGGGTTGGGGCTGAGGTTGCCCGCCGCCCCCTGGATGAACAGGCAGGGGGCGCGCAGCTTTCGCTCGACCGTGCTCCGGAGCGCGCCGGGGTAGTCGGCGGAGAACTTCAGGACTTCACCTGGGGTCATCACCGGGTGGGCCGCGAAGTGGACCAGGACGGCCAGCGGCTCGCCGTCGGGCCGGTCGAATCGGACGACGGTGAGCCGAGGGTCGACCGGCCTGGGCTCGCGCTTGGCGTGGCGGTTGCGGTTGAGGGCCGTTTCGCGGTCGCCGATCCGCATCTGAGCCGGTTCGAGCTTGGCGTCGGCTTCGAGGATCGCCCCGGCGATCAGGTCGGGGAGCCTGCTCGCGTAGGCGACCGCGTCGTCGAACGTCCCCTTGCCGAATCCCGGCCGGTCGGTCAACTCGATGACGGGTCCGTGGTGGGTGTGGCTGCCGCAGATCAGGACGTTGTCGATCTTGCGGGGCGAGACGAGGGCGCGGATGCGGGCCATCATCGCCGGCGTGGGGCCCCGACCGAGGTCCATGCCGACGATCGCCAGCTTGGCCTCGCCGGCCTGGATGACGACGGCCTTGGCCTTCAGCCGATCGAGCACGCCTTCCGAGAGCCGGTCGTGGCGCGCGCCGTATCCCCACATCGGCGTCGGCCTGTCGGGCGTCACGTCGGTTTCGGCGACTCCCACGCGGAACGTCGACGGGCCGTCGCCGCGCGCGGTCGGGGCGAAGACCGCCAGCAAAAGGGCGAGAAATGCGGCGCGAGGGACGAGCGTCGGGGGCATTCGGCGGCTCCTCGGGGCGAGGTAAACACGTCGGTTCGCCTTGTAGACTCTTGCAAGACGGCCTTCGCCTAGTAAAATCATACTGGTTGCACGAACGGCAATCACGTCCTGCTCAACGTCTTCTCGGTCCTGAGAGCTGTTCGGTTCTATCATCGTGAATGGAATGGCGGGCGAATCGTCGCCTCGACATGAATTCGAATCTGGTTCGGCGGCGAATCGACGCCTGTCTTGATGAGCTTCCGCCGACCCCCTGTTCTTCCTCGGACCGGGACCTCTTCGATCGACCGCGCGATGGACGGCGTGGTGCAAGGATCGCGGAACGGCCGGGCGACATCGCGGCGGAGGCCTTGTTCATGGCGGAAAAGACCTCGGAGTCTCCCGTGCGGATCATCGGAAGTCGGGAAC
>CALCIC010000988.1 GCA_937907405.1 uncultured Isosphaeraceae bacterium
ATCCGCCTGCTCCAGAGGCTCGCCACATGGTACGAAAGCCATCGCGGCGAGATCGAGCGCGAAACCGCCGAGCCGTACGAGTTTCCGACGTCGTGGCGCGACGAGCTGGCGGAGATCAACGGGATCGGTCGGGCGACCGCCGATGCGATCGCGCTCCACGTCTTCGGCGCGGCGGCCTACCCCGTGGATCGCGCGTCCTATCGTATCCTGTACCGACACGGCTGGATCGACGCGACCGCCGACTACGACGAAGTCAGCCGGCTCCTGATCGACGTCGCCGACGCCGACCCGGCCGGTCTTTCGTCCCTGGCGCGCGGGTTGACCGACGTCGGCAAGCGGTTCTGCAAACCGGCCGCGCCCTCCTGCGAGAAATGCCCGCTGCGGCCCGTTCTGCCGGAGGGCGGCCCGATCGCGCTGGACGAGTGACGCAACGGCCCGGAGATCCGCATGGCCAAATACAAGCTCGAAGGGCCGAAGCCCGCCCGGATGTACGAGGTCATCCTGCCCAAGAAGCTCGGCTACTTCGGCAAGGTCCAGGAGGTGCTCGAAGACCTGTTCGACGAGCAGGCGATCCGGACGATCCCGTTCGTGCGGTCGTCGATCGCCGACCGGAACAAGGACCCGAACTTCGACGAGGACGGCTGGGTCAAGACCCTCTGCCAGGCGTCGCGCGGGTACTCGATCTACGAGATGGACGGCCGCTTCCTGTCGCGGAACGGCCCGATCGACGAGCGCGTGCTGGTGATCCGGTTCATCTTCCACAACCCAGACGAGGCCGACGTCACGGGGACCGACTTCCTCTCGGCCTCGGTGGCGGTCGTCAACCACCTGGTCGCCCACCGGTTCGCGCAGGAACTCGGCGTCGAGGAGGAGATCTGGTTCCTCGAATACAACCAACCTCGGCTTTCGATCTGGCGGCGCGAGCCGCTGGACCTCGCAACGGAGGCCCCCTCGGATCGGGGCGCACACTCATGAGCACGCTCGAAACGTTGATCGATCGTTACGCCCGCGGCCCCTCGGTGCTCGCTTACGCCGTCGAGGGGCTCTCGGACGAGCACGCCCGGACGCGTCCGGGCCCCGGCGCCTGGAGCATCGCCGAGCTCGCCGCGCACCTGGCCGACAGCGACATGGTCGCCAGCGACCGGATGAAGCGGGTGATCGCCGAGGACGACCCGACCTTGCTCCCCTACGACGAGACGGCCTGGATCAACCGTCTGTCCGCCCAGGACGCGCCCGTCGCGGACTCCGTGGCGATCTTCGCCGCCAACAGACGATGGACCGAGCGAATCCTCCGCAACTGCGCCGAGGCCGACTTCGCCCGGGCCGGCCATCACGCCGATCAGGGGCGGATCACCCTGGCCGAGCTGCTGGTCGTCTACGTCAACCACCTCGACCACCACCTCCGATTTCTGTATACGAAGCGGGCGAACCTCGGAACTTCGCTTCAACCGCGGTATTCTTATCCCATCGTCTGAGCTGAGAGCGTCGCCGATGAGCCGACTGTTCGCCGGAACCCAATGGGACCGCCCGCCGGTCTGCGACCGCTGCGGCAAGCTGGAGTCGGACTGCGCGTGCCCGAAGGGGGTCAAGGAGCCGGTCCGGCTTGCTCCCGAGTCGCAGACGGCCCGGCTGGCCGTTGAGAAACGCCCCAGGGGGAAGCTGGTGACGATCGTTTCGGACCTCCCCCCCGACGGCAACGACCTGGCCGACCTGGCCTCCCGGCTCAAGGCCGCCTGCGGGGCCGGGGGGACGCTCAAGGACGGACGGATCGAGATCCAGGGGGACCGTCGGGACGCCGCCGAGCGGGCGCTCCAGAAGCTCGGTTACCAGACCAAACGCCGATAGCACGCAGATCGGAAGAGCACACGTCTGAACTCCAGTCACCTTGTAATCTCGTA
>CALCIC010000989.1 GCA_937907405.1 uncultured Isosphaeraceae bacterium
CAGCTCGTCATCGTCGGCGAGAAGGAGCGTCAGGTCGGCGGTCAGGTCATGCCCGGTTCCCCACAGGAACGGCGACCAAGCGGAATGCACGCAAACAAGTTGCTGGACTTGCTCGTGCAGTTCCTTGAGCCAGAGGTCGATGCGGGGGCAGGACCGGCCGATGAGCAGCAATTTCCATTGCAAGCACCACCTCCCCCATTTTGATGGACGGCGTACCCTCCTCCATGACCAAGTGAAGCGTGTGCCACCCGGGGATCGTTCCTGCGCTGACGCGGAAGGCCGCGGCTTTCGCCAGGCTTGCACCGGCGGCAAAACACCCATCGAGGCGCGTGCATGCGCCATCAGGAATTGTACGAACGGCCGCGCTCACACGACTCTACACTGCGCGCGCCGCTTACGATCGCGATCGCCAAGTTTATTCATGCCGAGGCGACCGTGCAATGAAATAGCGAGGCAAACTCGGGATCGAACGTAGTTCGCGCCCCGAGATCGTCCGATCCTTCGTCGAGGACCGGCCAGCGGCTCCCCGACAACGTGGTCCTCTCCCGTTCGTAAGTCGAGAAGACCAGTCGGGAAGACGAATCACCTGACCGGCTTACTGCAAAAAACCACAATTCGTCTGCAAACCACGGCCGGGCAAGGACTTAGGAATGGGCGATGAGGGATTCGAACCCCCGACCTCCTACGTGTAAGGCAGGCACTCTAACCGCTGAGTTAATCGCCCTCGGGTCAGTGGTCGGTCATTATAACCAGAAGGGCCGCGCGGCGAGAACACCATCAGGGGACCGGCGGCGAGGGATCGGGAGCGGGCTGGATCAGGTCGCCCAGCGACCGAACCGGAGGCGCGGCCTGGTCGAGGTCGGACGACTCGGTCGGAGAGGGTTGATCATCCGGTTGTTCATCGGGGTCGGGGGCGCCGGGGAGGACCCGGCGCGCTTTGATCACGCGCCAGGCGGTGTCGATGCCTTCGAGGCGGAACCGCACAAGGGTCAGGCGAAGCCGCGTCGGCGGGTCGCCGAGCGAGCCGAGCTTGTCGGTCACCAATGCATCGACCCGGGCGCGCTCGTAGATGAACGGTCCATCGGCCTTGAGGGTGAAGAACGACCGCTTGAGCAGGGCCTCCCAAATCTTGGGGTTCCCGGCCACGTCCAGGGCCAGCGCGGCCTCGTCGGAGGGAAGCGGCGGCTTGGCGTCCTGGATCAACATCTTGTACGTGGGCAGGATCTTCTTGGGCGCGAGCGCCCCCTCGGCGAGCTTCGAGAAGACCTGGCCGAAGCTCTCGGCGGCGTCGAAGATTTCGTCTGGATCGCCGCTGGCCATCTTCTTGTAAACGCCCGATTTTTCGGCGTCGGCCTTGGCCTCGTGGAGCGCGTCGAGCGTCTCGCCGGCCGCGCCCAGAGGATGGCGCGGGGTGAATCGGCCGATGGCCGGATCGTAGGCGAAATCGGCGTCGATCTTCTTGTGCAACGCCGCGATCGGCGCGAACGAGCCCTTGATCGTCTGGTCCTTCGACCTGTCGCGCGCCACGTCGCGGAACGCCCGGATCGCCGGCGGTTCCTCGACCACCCCCAAGCGGCCCTGGACTTCGGCGTCGTTCTTCGCCAGGGCTTCAAGATAATCCTCGGAGACCCGCTCGACCGGGTCGTTCGACCGCGGCCTGAGCTTCGGCCAGGCGACCAGGGCCGCGGCAGCCGCGGCCGAGAGAAGGAGCAAGGCTCCGAGCACCGCGCGATTCCGTCGCCAGGTCGACCGCGCTCGCGACTCCTGGGAAGGACGGAAGACCGACGTGACCTCGTCCACGGCCGGAGCCGGAGTCCGAGACGCCGGTTGAGAGCGCGAGAGGATCGGCGCCGCGGTCTCGTCGGTCGGAATCTTGTGACGAGCGCCGCATTTGGGGCAAGGGACGACGTCGCCCGATCGGTCGTTCGCGACGATGAAAGCCGTTTGGCACTTGGAGCATCGAACTCGAACGCTCATGGGCGCTCCTTGGAAGACGATCGGCGGCGGGATGGATCGGCTGGCGACGTCCTGGGGCTCGGCTGGTCCTCGCGACATCGGCCGCAGACGGCCGCCCCGCCGGCGACGGCCTGGCCGCAGACCGTGCAGAGCCCGGCGCGGCGGCGAATCACCGGCAGGGCGGCCCGCAACGAAGCGGTTTCGGGCATGTCGCCGAGGCTGTCGAGCGCCCGGGCGACCCAGCCGGCGACCTCCCAGTCGGCCGTCTTGTCGCGCGCCCGACGCTCGACGCGGCGGGCGACCCAGAGGGCCAGGTCCTGATCGAGCGCGTGCAGCGCTTCGCCCCGAATGTGTTCGGTCAGCGCGTCGCGGAACCCCAGGGCAGCCGCGACGTCGCCGGCCTCGCGCGCCGCCTCGAGTTCGTCGGTCAGCGCGTCGATCTTCGAGGTCGACGGCCCCGCGGGCTTCATTACGGCCGCCCCGGGCGAGGACGCGACCGCGGTCTCGGAGGATTCGAGCCGGGCGGCGATCCGACCGAGGGCGGGAACGACGTGCATTTCCATCAGATCGACGGTCCGCCACGAGGCTTCGGCGCCGTCGGCCAGAACGTCGAGGAGCTCGGCGACGACCTTCATCAACCGGCCGAGCACCCAGCCCCCCACCCCGAAGCCGACGATCGTCGACAGGGCGATCATCCCCAGGACCCGCCGCTCCCCCCAGGTGAACTGGGCGTCGGAGAGCAGCCCCTGGGCCTGCTCAAGAAAGTACGCCAGCCCCAACGACGCCACCCCGAACTGCACCACGGGGGCGAGTTTGGCAAGGGCGCGACCGCCGCCGCGAACCGATGCGTAACGTGGAGATATCGTCATTCGTCGGCTCGCGCCCCAAGAGCCTCAACCTCGTGTCGCCTCGATCTCTCGCCGACACCCGTCATTATATGCGTCGAATCCGCCGGCACGCATCAGGCAACCAGGCCGACTTGCCTGTGTTTCCTCCAACCTCGACAATAAACAGCATCCATGCAATAGCAGCCGGGCGATTTCGTCGAATTATGGAAAGAACTTGGAATTTATTTCTGGTTCATCCGGCTGAAGCGCGCGCCGGGGGTTGAAATAGGCGGACATGCTG
>CALCIC010000990.1 GCA_937907405.1 uncultured Isosphaeraceae bacterium
GTTCCCGAGGATCATGTCGACGACGTTGGAGACGTCGGAACCCGAGGCCCCCGGAAACTCAACCTTGGTCCCCCGGAACGCGACGACCAGCGCCTCGGCCGCGCCCAGAACGATTCCCCTGACGTCGTCGCCGTCTCGAATCCAGTCGATGGAGAAGCCGAGTCCCGGCAGCGGCGACCGGCTGATCTGATCATGGATGTAAGTCGCGTCGCCGTAAGTCAGGAGCGACGCATCGGCCAGCCACCAGGCGTTGACGTCCGGGAATCCGCCGTTCTGCCGGGCCGTCGGCTGAAACCGAAGAACGTCGGCGTGGGCGAAATAGTGGAAATTCGGCATGGGGGGGAAAAGCCCCTCGATCGTCTCAGCGGGCAGCGGACGCGGCGGCAGCATCGGCCGATTTCCTCCCTCGTCGAGGCGGCGTCGGACGGTTTCGACGTTCGTTCAGGGATTCGCGGGGCGTGTCGGCGTGATGGAACGGACGCCGACCTCGTCAAGGTGGACGAGAAGGTCGGCCGGATCGTTGTAAACTCGATAGGCGCCCGAGCGCTCCAGCTCGTCCTGGCCGTAGCCGCCGGTGAGCAGGCCGATGCTCAGCGCGCGAGCGCGGCGCGCGGCCAGCAGGTCCCAGACGCTGTCGCCGACGACCACCGCGCTGGCGATGGGAACGTTCAACCGCTCTGCGGCGGCCAGGAACAGGTCGGGGTCGGGCTTGGCGTGCGCCACCATGTCGCGGGTCACGATCGGAACGCCGGACGGGACGCCGAGAGCCTCAAGGGTCGGTTGCGCGCCGGCGAATCGCGCGCTGGTGGCGATCGCCCAGGGGACGCCCATGTCGGTCAGGTAGGCGAGCAGCTCGCGGGCGCCGGGGAGGGGCTCGATCTTGCTGCTGAAGCGGGCGTACGCCTCGGCGTGGAGCCGGACCAGACTGCCCGCCTCCTCGGCGCTCAGGACGACGCCCGTTTCCCGGATGATCGCATTGGCCATCAGGCCGCCGCTCATGCCGATCTTGCGATGGATCGTCCAGACCGCCAGGTTGATGCCCACCTGCGAAAGCGCTTCGTGCCAGGCCAGCACGTGCTGGTAGACGCTGTCGACGAGCGTGCCGTCGAGGTCGAAGATGAAGGCCGGCGGCGGCGCGGCGGTGGTCGGATCGTGGGTCGCCATGTCGCCTCGTAAGCGTAAAGTTCGCCCTTCGGCCGCCCGCGTCCCACGCCTGGGGCGTCGCCATCCCGAGATCCATGTTTGCGGGGTGTGGATTCTCAGTTCAGGTCCATGTCCGGGTCCAGGTCCAGGTCCAGGTCGCCGAAAATCTGGATCACCGCGATCTCGCCGAGCGGGAATTCCCGCCCGCCGAGCATGACGATGAGTTGGTCGACGTCCGGAGTCTCCTCTGGGTCGCCCTGACTCTCGACCAGTTCATGATATTCGTCCAGCGCTTGCGACACCACCTCCTCGAATTCATCGAGGCTGACGCCCAGTTCCTCCAGCCGCTCGAACCGGGGCTCGATGACGACTTCAACCTCGCGCAGCTCTTCTTCTTCGTGATCCATCGCGTCGTATATCCGTGAGACGTTGGTTGGAGGTGAAGCGCGATCGGCCGGTCGCCGCGTCAGGCGCGCTGGTCCGGCTTGGCGACGTCGGGAACGTCGACGCCCAGGGCGGTCGCCAGGTCGATCTGATGCTCCTGCTCCTGGACGAGGATCGCGCGAATCTCCTCGGCCAGCGCGTACTCGCCCAGGGCCTCGCACTGTCGGACGCGCTGGCGGTAGTTGCGGATCGTGTCGTTCTCGTTCTCGAGATCGAACCGGAGCATCTCCTTGGCGTCTTCCGACGTTTTCACCGGCTTGGCGGTCACGCAAGGCATTCCGCCTAGATAATCGATCTGCTTGGCGATCGTCAAGGCGTGGGCCAACTCCTCGCCGGCGTGAATCTCAAGTTCGGCGGCGATGGCCATGTACTCGGGCCCCTTGAGCACCTGCGAGTAGACCACGTAGGCGATGACCGCCTGGTACTCGCGCGCCAGATCGTCGTTCAAAAGGGCGATGAGCTGCTCACGGCTGACGGCCTTGTCAGAGCCCGAAGACGATGATTGCTGAGCCATGTTCCCTCCAGATGAAGTCGTCCGACGTCGGACTACTTGGAAAAACCCGTCGACGAACCAGGAATTCGCCGGCATCATCAGGGGGAAATGAAGCAAACCTCATGCCGGATGTGGCAAGACTCGTGAGGACGCCGGATCGGGGGTGGGTCCGACGCTCAGGGTACCGAGCGGTTCAGTCGCATCAAGAGTCGCTCGGCGCGGAAGACGACCTCGACGTCCTTGTCGTGCAATGCGTCCTCGAGAGCCGGGACGGCGACGGGGCCGAGCGTGAAGAGTCGCGACTCGGCCGATTCGCGGGTCTTGTATCGGGCGTCGCCGAGTTGCTTCACGAGCCGTCGAGCCTGATCCTGGAGGCGCGGATCGACGCCGTGGACGATCATCAGGGCGGATCGCACGAGTTTTTTGGGCGGCGGAAAGACGTCGAGGACCACGGCCTCGTCGATCGCCTCGCGGGATGGATGAGCCAGGACGATCAACTCGCCCGGCTCGAACAGAGCCTGGCCGTGGAGGTTCAGAATCCGCTGGACGACGTCCTTGCGGAGCCCCTGACCTTCCAGTCGGCGGGTCAGGGCGTCGCGCGTGAGTTCGCGGTAGGAGGGGTCGGACGGCTTCCGGGGCTGCGACATCACCAGCTTGACGGGGGGCCCCTCGATCACCGCGCCCTTCTTGCCGGCCTCGTCGGCGAGCCGGGAGGCCGTGGTGATGAACAGCCGTCCTTGATCCGTCACGCGGTAGCTCAGCCCCGCCTCGCCCAGCAGGTCGGCGAGCGCGTCGCGGATGGCGAGGCCGGCGGCCTTGAGGCTCGCCTTCTGGGTCAGGTCGATCTTCTCCCTGGCGATCGCCGGGTCGTCGAACTCGAACCTCAGACGCGCCTGGCCGGCGACCATGCCGAGCAGCTCGCGGCGCGGGGCGCCGTCGACGACGAGCGTGATCGGCTGGTTGAGCATCTGATCGACGCGGGCCTGCACGGTCGCGTCCCCCTCGGCCGGCAGGGGGGGGAGTTCCTCTTCCTTCTCCTTGGGCTTCTGCTCGGCGTCGCGAAACAAGTCCTCGGCCTTCGCCTTAGCCTCGGCGGCCTGCTTCGCCGGGTCGGCTGCTTTTTTCGCCTCGGCCGCCTTCTTCTCCTCTTCCTTCTTCTTCTCGTCGTCCCGCTCGTCTGTGGTCGCGGCGGGAAGCTCGTCGAGCCAACCGACTCGGAAGCCGTCGTCGCCGGGGGCGACCACGGCCACGTCGATTAGGCGGCGATTCGTCATGTTTTGAAGCGTATATTCATCGGGGCCGCCCCGCAGCTTGATCGGGATCGGGATCGTCAATTCGGCGTCATAGGAGATGAACCGTTCGTAGTGCGACTCGTAGCGGAGGAACAGCGCCGAGTCGTCGTCGCGGAGCGCGCGCAGCCAGTGGTCGTCGGGCAGATAGCTTTCGGGAACGTCCCCGGGGGGCTTGGCGTCCAGGCGCGACCCGAACCAGTGGATCCGGCCGGTGTATTCCTTGCCGGGGGGCCAGTGCGCCAGGATGGAGCCCTTCTTGACCCGGAGGTCGACGTCGACGTCGCCGCACGGCTCGCCGAAGAACTGGACGATCGACAAGGGGGCGATCGGGAACTTCTCGGCGAGTTCCTTGCCTTCGAGCTTGGGGCGGCTGGTGCCGACGACGCCGGGCATCGGGTTGCGATAGAACCTGAGCGCGTTGATCGTCGACTGTCCCGGGTTGCCGACCCAGATCGACCATTCGTTCACCTCGATCGGCGTCTCCGGTCGATCGTCGGACGCCTTGGGCGACGCCCCGGCGCCGTCCTGGAACGCCGAACTCTGCGGCGCGACGATCAGCGAAAGCACGAGCGCGAGGGGGGAGCCGAGGAATCGGGCGAGCGGCGTGCGCATGGGTCGAGTCACCTTGTCCAGAGTCCTCGTCGGGCGGAGGTCGGTCATCGCGAGGCCGCCGCTTCGGCCTTGGGCGCGGTCGCGCGGTAAAGCCGGGCGTCGGCCCAGATCACCCGGTCTCCCGTGTCCTGGCCGCGTCCGTAATCGATTTCGAGCCGGAGCTGCCGCGCCGACGC
>CALCIC010000991.1 GCA_937907405.1 uncultured Isosphaeraceae bacterium
GGTCCTTCACGGAGCCGTCGTGGAGGGCGAGGATCTCGAACTTGTCGCGGTCGGCGGCGTGCTCTTCATAGAAATCGATCAACTCGCCGAGCTGTCGGACGCAGGGACCGCACCAGTATCCCCAGACGTCGACGAGCACCCATTTGCCCCGGTAGTCCGCGAGGGTCACGTCCTTTTTCACGCCTCGCGCGTCGCTGAGGCTCCAGGGCGGCAGTTCCTTGCCCTTGTGCATGGCGATGACGGTCGCGGGCAGTTCGATGACGCCGAGATCAAGGTCGGGCTGGTCGGAGCGAAGCGTCAACGATTTGGCGACGCCCCGGACTTCCGAGCCGTAAGCGTCCATCCTGTATTTCCCGGCGGGGACCATCATCGAGAATTCGCCCTTGAACGACGAGTTCTGGATGAACCGGGTCTTCCTCGACTCGTCATAGAGATAGACGTTCGTCCAAGGGGGCGCCTTGTCCAGGCCCTTGGAGAAGAAGGTCCCGTGGAGCCGGACGGCGGGCGTCAGGGAGATCTCCACGGGCTTGTCGACGTCGTCCACCTTGACGACGACGAGGCCGCCGTTCTTCTGGGGCGAGTCAAGCGCCATGAGCGTCAGTTCCGGGTTGTAGACGTCGACCTTGAGATGGAAGCGGCCGTCGGCGTCGGTGGTCGCCCCTCCAGGCCCGGATTGTTCGCCGGTCTTCTCCTCGACGTTCCAGAACGACGCGACCGTCGCGCCGGGGACGGGAACGCCGTCGGCGGCGATCACGCGGCCCTCGACCTTCACGGTCCGGCTCTGCGCCGCCGCGTTCCAGTCGGGCGCGAGCAGGTACAGCATCCCCAACGCCGTCGCGAATCCCTTACGCATGGTCCGGCTCCTCGAAACAGGTGGAAGATCCCGTCGGTCGACCGACTCCGTGGATCGACTCGGTATACTAGCCCCGGGGAAGCACCTACACCAGTACGAACATCGTCGTCGAGACGAGGCGGATTCCGGATGGCTGCGACGGCGAACAAGGGGTTCGATTGGTTCCTGCCGGGGATGGCTGCCGCCGTCTTGCTCGCGACCCTGTTCCCGGAGCCGGGGGCGCGGGGCGGGTGGCTGCATCCGGAGATCGTGATCAAGGCGGGCGTGGCCTTGATCTTCTTCTTGCACGGGGTCGCCCTCTCGTTCGGAGCGCTGCGGGCCGGGGCGTTCCAGTGGCGGCTGCATCTGGTCGTCCAGCTCTCCACGTTCTTGCTGTTCCCCCTGCTGGGGCTGGCGATGCTGGCGGTGTTCGGGTCGTCGATCTCGCCGCCGCTTCGGTTGGGGGCGTTCTATCTGTGCGCCTTGCCGTCGACGGTTTCCTCGTCGGTCGCGCTCACGGCGGCGGCTCGTGGGAACGTGCCGGCGGCCGTGTTCAACGCGACCCTCTCCAGCTTGCTGGGGGTGGTGGTCACGCCGCTCTGGGTCGGCTGGTATGAAGGGGTGACCGGGCGCGGCGGCTCGCTCGGCGGGGTGATCGTCGACCTGGTGGTCTGGCTCGTCCTGCCGCTGGTGGTCGGCCAACTCGCCCGGCCTTGGCTCGGCGGCTGGGCGGCGCGGAACAGGTCTCGGATCAACGTGGTCGATCGGATCACGATCCTCTTGCTCGTCTATACGTCGTTCTGCGACTCGGTGGCGATGGGGGTCTGGCGCGGGCACGGGGCCGACGCTTTCGCGACGATCGCGGCCTCGGCCGTTCTCTTCTTCATCGTGATGTTCATCGTCGGGCGAGCCTGCGACGCCCTCGGCTTCTCGACGGCCGACCGGATCGCGGCGATCTTCTGCGGGTCGAAGAAGACCCTCGCCTCGGGCGTGCCGATGGCTCAGCTCATGTTCGGCGAGTCGCCCGAGCTGGGCCTGATCCTCCTGCCGATCATGATCTACCACCAGTTGCAACTGCTCATCTGCGGAGTCCTCGCGGGCCGATGGGCCATGCGGACCGACGCCCGGGACGAGCCGGCGACGCCGCTTCCGAAGGGCGGTTTGCTTCTCGAAGAAGACTGAAGGGCTCGGCGGCCGGGTCGTCGCGCCTTGGAGGAGCGGAACCGACCGTGTTAAACTTGGGTTCCGCATCCGACTCGCCCGCCATCTTGTGAGGTGTCGTTCATGAATCCGTCCACGTCGAAGCCGACTCGAAGTCCGTCGCGAACCTGGGCCTGGATCGCGCTGTCGGGCGTCCTGACGATCCTGACGGCCGATTTCCTCCGGTCGTTGGTCGCCCAGGAGACCGCGAGGCCGGCCGAGGGGCTGTACGCGCGCGACAACCTGATCGCCTGGTGCATCGTCCCGTTCGACTCG
>CALCIC010000992.1 GCA_937907405.1 uncultured Isosphaeraceae bacterium
CTTATGGTTGTGGCACTTGGCGCAGCCGATCGTCAGGCCCATCCAGACCTGCATCGTGGTGTCGACGCGGTCCTTGACCGCCGCGACGCGGAACTCCTCGTCGTCGGTCCCCCCTTCGGTGTTGGTCATCGTGTTGCGATGGAAGGCGGTGGCGATCTTCTGCGCGATCGTCGGGCTGGGCAGCAGGTCGCCGGCGATCTGGTCGACGGTGAACTGATCATAAGGTTGATTGGTGTTGAAGGCGTTGATGACCCAGTCGCGGTATCCCCAGATCGTCCGCAACGGGTCCGAGCCGTAGCCGGCCGAGTCGGCGTAGCGGGCCAGGTCGAGCCAGACCCGCGCCCAGCGCTCGCCGAAGGCGGGATCTTCGAGGAACCGGTCGACGGCTCGCTCGTACGCGCCGGGGGCGTCGTCGGCGAGGAATTGCTTTCGCTCTTCGGGTGTTGGAGGCAGTCCCCGGAGGTCCAGGCTCACGCGCCGCAACACGGTGGAGCGGTCGGCCTCGGGCGAGGGCTTCAGCCCTTCCTTCTCAAGCCGGGCCAGGATGAACTGGTCGAGCCCGCCGCGGGGCCACGAGGCGTCGGCGACCTTGGGGGGCGGGACGGCCTTGGGCGGGTTGAGCGCCCAGTGTTCGGCGTACTTCGCGCCGTTCTGGACCCAACTGGTCAAGATCGCGATCTCGTCCGCGCTCAGCCGGGGGCCGGTCTTGCGCGGGGGCATCCGCATCGTGTCGTCTTCCTCGGTCAGCCGAGTGATCAGGGCGCTCCCCTCGGGATCGCCGGGGACGATCGCGATCTCGCCGCTCTTGAGGGTCTTCATCGCCTCGTCGCGGAGGTCGAGCCGTAGTCCGCGCGCGCGCTTGGCCTCGTCGACGCCGTGGCAGGCGAAGCAGTTCTTCGAGAGGATCGGCCGGACGTCGCGATTGTACTCGACGTCTTCAAGAGGCGGCGGACCTTCGGCCCGAACCGGCGTCGATGCGACGAGGCAGACGACCGCCGCCGTCATCGCGAGGCGCATGGGGCACGACCGTTTCATCTGGATTCGACTCCCGTCTCCCCCGCGGCGAGGCCCCGGGCGGGTTGGATCAATCGACCGTCAAGGTGGGCCGCAAGCGGAGGCGCGACCGACCCGTCGCGCCGTGGATTCTATAGTATCGCATCTTCGGTCGATGGCGATCAAGCCCGGTGTCGTCCGGAGCAGCATGGCGGGCTATGATGGGATCGAGGTTCCACCCTCGCTTCACCCACCGAGGTCCTGATGATCGGCGAGTCCCGCTTCCAAACGTCGCCCCGCGGCTATCTGCTCCTGGTGCTCGCGTTCGCGCTGTTCTGCGGCCAGATGGCCTGGCTTCGCAATCAATTGAACGCCTGGGAGGCCCAACGGGTTCGAATGTACCTTCAACGGGACGTGACCAAGGCGGTCATGGAAGAGTGGAAGGCCGACCTGGGCCTTGCCGACGTCGCCGCGCCGATGTCCGACGATCCGATGCGGACGCCGACGGCCGAATGGTCGGAAAACATCCTGAACGTGGGGGCGGACGGTTGGAAGCCGACCACCCGCCGCGTCCGCGCGTCCGGTTTCCTCAACAGCTTCAATCCTTTTAACCCCTTCAGCCGGTCCGTCCTCGAGCCGATCACGGTCGAGGTTTACGACCCGCGTTTCCTCGACGGTCCCTGGCTGGCTCGTCTGCTTCGCGAGTACGACGAAAGGGGATGGCGCTCCCGTGTCGTCAAGCCCCCGGAAGCCAGCCTGGCGAGTCCGCCGCCCTTCCGGTCGCCGTTCTGAAAGGCTTTCGAGGATCGTGGATGCATCGCAGCCCTCGAAGCTTGATTGCGGCACGGAAGCCGTTCATGATCGTCGTCACAAGTCTGCGGCGGACGCGTTGTCGCTCGGACGCTCCTCTCCCGTCGGCGGTCGCCTCGCGGTCTACTCGATAGGGCCGGACGGCGTGGACGATCGGGGCCTCAGGGACTCGAATCTCGGCCGCAAGCCGGACGGTGACATGCTGTTCCGCCGCCCGTGCGGTAAGCCCGTATTTCGGGAGGGCGAGGCACTGCGCCGTCGTCGTCAACCCGGCGGGTCGTCGGCGTCCACGACTTCGACGCGGTCGCGGCCGAGGGACTTGGCGTGGTAGAGGGCGGCGTCGGCGCGGCGGATCAGTTGCTCGGCGGTCTCGCCGGGGACGGCCTGGGCGACGCCGAAGCTGGCGCTGAGGCGGAGGTCGCCGAGCTCGCGGGGCGTGGCGGCCGGCGTGTTGGCGCGGAGCCGCTCGGCGATTCGGACGGCCGTTTCGAGGGTGTGGTCGGGG
>CALCIC010000993.1 GCA_937907405.1 uncultured Isosphaeraceae bacterium
GGCGACCTCGGTCTTGCCGTAGCCGACGTCGCCGCAGATCAGGCGGTCCATCGGCTTGGTGACGGCCATGTCCTCCTTGACGGCCTCGATCGCGGCGAGCTGGTCGGTCGTCTCCTCGAACGGGAAGGCCGCCTCGAACTCGGTCATCCAGTGGCTGTCCTCGGCCGGGTAGGCGAACCCCGGCTGGCTGGCGCGCTGGGCGTGGATGTCCAGCAGTTCTTGCGCCAGGTCGACGACGGCGTCTTCCACCCGCTTCTTTCGCTTGTCCCAGGCCGACGAGCCGATCTTCGACAGCGGCGGCGTCGCCTTGCCGCCGCCGATGTATTTCTGAACGAGGTCGATCTTGGCGATCGGCACGTACAGCTTGGTCTTCTCGGCGAATTCGAGGAGCAGCGTCTCCTCGGCGTGCTCGTCCGATTTGTCGACGAACTGGAGCCCCAGGTAGCGGGCGATGCCATGATTGACGTGGACGACCAGATCGCCTTCATTCAGGTCGAGGAAGCTGTCGATCGCTCGGGTCTCGTACCGGCGTCGGCTCGTCGTGCGGCGGACGTCGGCGCGGGCGAACAATTCGTGGTCGGCGATCACCAGGGTGGAGGCGTCGACCATGTGGAAGCCGGCCCGGATGCGGCCGACGCAGCGATCGAGCCGGCCGGACCGCGCCAGCACGGTGTCGGCGAAGACCTCGCCCAACCGCTCGACCTCGGCCGCGTTGTGGCAGGCGATGAGGACGCGGTCGCCGGCCGCGGCTGTGTCGAGTTCGTCCTTGACCTTCGTCAGCTCTCCCGAGAACCGCTCGACGCTCTCGATCCGCAGGTGGCAGGTCGCTTCCAGCGAGTCGGCCGCGAGCACCGAAAGCGCGATCGTCGGCCGTCGGACCAGGCGTTCGAACGTGCTCTCGACCGAGTACAGTCCCCGCGGGTCTTCGACGCGAGCCAGATAGTGCCGACCCTCCTCGCGGAGGTCGTTCGGTTCGAGGAGCGCGACCCAGGCGCCCTCGGGGAACGCGTCGGTGGCGGGGCCGAAGCTGTCGAGGTTGTCGACGCTGAAGCTGGGCGGGACGGTGATCGTCACGTTCTGCCAGCGGTCGAGCGAGCGCTGCGAGCCGGGGTCGAACGGACGGATCGATTCGATCTCGTCGCCGAAGAACTCGACCCGCACCGGGTCGGCGGAGTCGGTCGGAAAGACGTCGAAGATGCCGCCGCGGAGGCTGAACTCGCCGGGGACCTCGACGACCTCGGCGCGGACCATCCCGCGTTCGATCAGCCAGGAAACCAACTCGTCGATCGCCACGGCCGCGCCGACTTCCAGGCGTCTCGACATCCTTCGGAGCACGTCCGGTCGGGGGACCGGCTGGAGCAACGCCTGCATCGACGTGACCACCACGCGCGGCGGCAGACCCCCCGAAAGGCGGCCGACCACGCGGAGGCGATTGCCGAAGACCTCGTCGGTCGCGTCTTGCTCACGCGGGAGTTTGTCCCAGGCCGGCAGGACCTCGGGCGCGATCCCTGAGAAGACGGCGACGTCGTCGCGGTAGTCGTCGACGTCGCCGACGTGGGCGAGGACGACGACCAGCGTGGTCGGCGCGTGCAGCGCGAGCGCGGCGGAGACCAGCCCGGAGGCCGACCCCCACGCGCCGTCGATCGTCGCCGCTCGGCCGTTCTTGAGGGCCGCGATCACTTCGGGGAAGCCCGACGCGGTCTGAATCCGTCGGGTCAGGTCTTTCAGCTCGCGCGCCGCCGGGGACGCGGCGGCGGATCGACTTGGCGAAAGCCTGGGCATCGCGAACGGGTCCCGAGCAGGAGAAGAGGAAGAGGCGGACGAACCGCGCCGACGTCAGCCCGCGAGGCTGAAAGACATTCTAGGCGCCGGCCGGGGTTCAGGCCACATCGAGCCCCCGGGTGATCTCGCCGCGGTCGTGGACCCACGCCCGGCTGGAATGCGTTCGGGCCGCGTGCGGGGCCGGCATCGCATGGGGAGGCTGAACGTGCCGGGGCGCGACCGCCGATTCCTTGACGATGCGGTCGAGGACGTGGATCAGATCGTCGATCGCGCAGGGAAGATCGAGGCAGGCGGAGGCGCCGGACTCCCGAGCGGCCGAGACCGCCGCGCGATCGGCGAAGCCCAGGAGCGCCACGACCGGCCCGCTTCGACTCCGGCGTTCAAGCTGTTCGGTCCACCGCGGTTCGAGGATCGGCACGTCCCAGACCGTCAGGTCGGCCGGCGCCTGAAAGCTCGGAGAGTCGCTCGCCTGGTAGCCCGCGCGGTGGCAGGCCTCGCGAAGCAGGTTGCGAATCTCGTAGTTGGTGCTGACGACCTCCACGGCGATCGAATCCGACGCCGCGTCGGGTCGAGCCGCCGCTCTGCCGAGCAGTCGATCCAGCTCGCGGGGCAGCGTCTCGCGGGCGGTCGCTTCCGGGAGGATCAGATCGACGAGGTTCGCGCAGGCTTCCAACTCGGCGTAGCGCACGTAGGGGCTGACGCAGAGGACGATCCGGGGCCACAGATCGGCGCCGAGCTTCCTGCGCAGGTCTTCGAGCTGGACCACGTCGGCCGGAGTCAGCCGCGAGCGGTGGAGAATCAAGACGCGCGCGGGGGCGGCGGCGTCGAAGGGTTGCTCGGGGATCGCCTCGGCCCTGGATTCGTATTGAATCGGGTCCAGATCGGAGAGCGAAGCGGCGATGTCGGCGACCCAGGGGTCGTCGAGGTCGCCCACGAACCAGATTCTCCGCGCGGTGGGGTCCATCCGGGTGATCGCCTCCATGTTGAAACCGCGGTGCGGAGAGCTCGCGATGACGTGCGGAAACGACGACTCTCCAGCGACATCATTACCATGTCCGCCCGGATTCGGCAACTCCTTCTGTCGGTTTGAACCCCAACTCCCCAACTCTTCATTCAGGGGAGGGGGAGGCTCCCGCCGAGCCTGGCGCGGCTCGGCCGGAGCCTCGCCCTCCTGCTGGGTTACCTCAAGCGGGCGGGAGCAGCGCCCGGGCGTTTCCCTCGACCACCGCCGCGCGATCGGCCTCTTTCAACTCGGACTCCTGGAGCTTGAGCGGCGACGCGTCGGGGCAGAAGAACGGAGCGTGCGAGCCGACCAGCAAGCGATCGGCCCCGAAATCCGCGACGAATCGTTCGAGGGCGGCGACCCCTTCCATCATCGCGGAGTCGGCCCAGACGCGGCCCGTCCGGAACAGGGCCTTGAATTCATCGGTCGACGGCGGGACCAGCATGTTGAGCAGGACGATCCGGAGCGCCGGCCGCTTCTCGACGAGACTCGACAAGGGACCGAGATCGACGCGAGGGACGCGGACCAGGGGATGCTGGGTCCGAGGGTCTTCCATCGCCACGGCGACCTGAACCAGCAACGAGCGTCCGGCGGCTTCGTCCAGCACCGCGGCGAAACGGGGATCGTCGAGTCGGTAGCCGTGATAGCCCGGATGCAGCCGAACGCCCGGCATCCGGTGCTCCTCGTGGCAGCGGCGGACGTCGTCCGGCCAGTCCGGAAGCGTGGGGTTGACCGTCCCGAACGGGATCAGGAACCCTTCGCCGTGCTCCCGGCAGTCAGCGGCCAATCGCAGGTTGACCGCCGCGACGTCGCGATGCAAAACGCCGTCGAAGCTGCCGGCCCAGGCCTGCGTCGCACCCTGACGCCGCAGCGCGGCGACCAGGGCCGACGGCTCGTCGTGCGGGAGGCGGCGGAACGGCCAGCGCGAGAGCGAGACGTTGACGTCGATCATGGGACGAACGCGACCCCCTTGGCTCGGAGGATCGGGCCGAGCATCGCCCTGAGGTTTCCGCCCAGGATCGCCCGCCGGTCCTGGTCCGAGATCGCCGCCGAGGCCACCTTCGCCAGTTGAGAGGTGAAGCTCCGACCTCCGGCGTCGCTGCCGTAGATCACCCGCCGCGCCCCCAGTTCGCGGACGGCCATCTCG
>CALCIC010000994.1 GCA_937907405.1 uncultured Isosphaeraceae bacterium
AAGCCCTCGGCCGTGTCCTTCACATAGGTCAGGTCGCGCCTGGGGTCGAGCCGGCCTAATTTGACGACCGGCCGGGTCAACGCCTGGCTGATGATCGTCGGGATGATCGCCCGGGCCGACTGCCGGGGCCCGAACGTGTTGAACGGCCGCAAGATCGAGACAGGCAGGCCGAACGCCCGGTGGTAGCTCTCGCCAAGGGCGTCGGCCCCGATCTTGGTCGCGGCGTACGGCGACTGCCCCCGCAACGGATGCTTTTCGTCGATCGGGACGTACCGCGCGGTGCCGTAAACCTCGGACGTCGACGTCAGCACGACCCGCTCAAGTTGCGACGACCGGCGGCAGGCGTCGAGCACGTGGGCGGTTCCGACCATGTTGGTCTGAACCACGTCGTGAGGATGCTGATAGGAATAGGGAATCGCGATCAACGCGCCCAGGTGGTAGACCACCTCGCGCCCCTCGACGGCCCCGGCGACGGCCTGGGGGTCCTTGAGGGCGCCCCGGACCACCTCGATCTCGGCCTGGGCGTCCCTCGGCAAGTCGTCGACGTGGCCGCGATCGTCGCGCGCGTTGTACCGGACGAGCACCCGCACCCGATGCCCGAGCCGTACCAACCGCTCGGTCAGATGACTGCCGATGAACCCCCCCGCCCCCGTCACAAGCACGGTCTTGCTCATCGCTTCCGGACTCCCGTTCCTATCCTCGGACAGCCTCGACTTCCCCCAAACCGAGGCAATCCTAGGGCTTTTTTCCCACTCTGACCATGCGAAAGCCCCCGTCGACCGTCATAACCGGCACGGGGGAGCCATCACGGTTCCACTAGGCAGCTATTTTTCTCTATTAGCCGCTTTCAAAAAATATCCCCTCAATCAATCGTTTTTGCTAGTCGCCTTAAAGCGCCCGTGTTTTGCAGTCGATATTCTTTCACTAGGAGAAATCGAGAGAAGGAGAACATGCTCGCTTCCAGCAATCGAATCGGAAAGCAGCACGAGAATGAAATCAACACGACCCGGAGATCGACCGATGACGCTACGGCTGGTCTTGGTCAGTTTGGTGGTCGGCCTGGGGATCAGTCTTCCCGGCTGGCCGACGCTCGAAGGTTGGGTCGCTTCCTCGCAGAAGTGGATGAACGCCCGGCTCGCCGAGTGGGACGACCGCCAGTCTGAAGCGCAGAACTACGTGGTGATTCACGACTTGCTCAAGGTCGAGATGGAGCGCGTCCGCATGGCGCGTCTTACGAAACGGATGGCGAACCACCAGACGTCGCCCGTCGTCGCCGTTCCGGCGGCGTTCGGAGCCCCCGGTCTCGCGACCGTCCGAACCATCTCCCTCGAACGATCGGCCCTCGCCATTCGCAACGCCGTCGCCTTGCTTCCCCTGCCGGTCGAGGATCGCGCGATCGCCTCGGATTTCGGCGCCAGGGCTGAAGTCTTTTCCACGGCCCGAGTTGAGCCGCCCAAGCCCGCGCCGGCCTCGTTCGAGCCCCTCGAGGTCGGCGACCGACTCTACGTCGGCACGGCCTTCGAGCTGAACCACCTTAACGAGGGGATCGGGATTCTTCCCCGAGTCGCCGTCGGACCGGTCGCGGCGCCCGCCCCCCAGCCCGCCGACCTGGTCGCCCTCCTCGTCGACCGCTATCGTGGGACCACGATTCAAGTCGTCCGAGACCTCGGCCGCGATCTCCGAGCCGTCGCCGCCCGCGAGTTGGCCGCTCGTGAAGCCGCCGTCGAACTCGCTGCTCGCGAGGCCGCCGCCCTGGAATTCGAGGCGATGGGGAGTTCCGAAAACCTCTACTTCGCCGACGCGCCGGTTGCGGCCGTCGCCGAGGTTCCGAGTTTCGAGGAGATGGAGAACAGCGACAGCCTTTACTTCGCCGACGCGCCGGTCGCGGCCGTCGCCGAGGTTCCGAGTTTCGAGGAGATGGAGAACAGCGACAGCCTTTACTTCGCCGACAGCCTGGTCGTCGACTCCCCCGAGCCGGTCGCGGAAGGCGCCCCCGTCGATTCCGGGGCCGTCGAAGCGATCGTCGCCGGCGATCAACTTCCCGACGATCCGTTCGCCCCCGCCGAGCCGGTCGCGACCGGTGATGAACAGCGTGGTCGCACGCAACAGGCCGGCGTTACGGAACCGAGCAAGGAGGTTGAGAAATCGATCGAGCCGGAGGTCGTCGCGATTCGGACGGTCCAGAATTCCGGGGTCCGGCGGCCTGAAGTCAGCCGCGCCGTGCGATTGACGCGAGACGCGCTCTACGCCTGGGTCAACGTTCTGACCGAGCCCTCGCTGGTGGCGGTCGGCCCGTCCACGACGACGAACCGCTGAGGAAGCGACGCCGCGTCGAGCCTTCCCATCGCGGGTTCCTCATCATGAAGCACGCCGGACGCAGATCGTCGGGCGTGCTTCCCCGTGGTTCTGGGTGGTTGGTCCGGCCCTCCCCTGAAGTCCCCGCAAGGTTTCAGGCGTCGAATTCGCCTTGGGGAAACAGGATGAGGCTGGCGTCCTTGTCGAAGACGGCCGGCGGGGCGTCGTCGACCAACTTCCGATATCCCAGCGCGACGGCGACCTTGATCACCTCGCCATAGCTGGGGAACGGCCTGCCGGTGCGCTCCTTGAACCGTTGCATGGCGTTCATGAACTCCATCTCGTCTTCGGTGTACTGCTTCTCGAAGGTGGTCGGGTCGATGCGTTTCCGGCGCTCCTTGCGGGCGCGGCGCTCGGGCGCCTTGGCGCCGGCCTGCTCCTTGGCCTCGACGATCTTCGGTGCGGGCGAGCGGCCGACGCCCCGCCGGTCGCGACCGTCGCGGCGCTCGTGGAAGACGGTGTTCTCTGGAAACGCCGAGAAATCGAAGGAGCCGGCGGTCGACTTCGGCTTGGAATCGTCGGAGGGGTCGTTCATGGTGATCCGTGCTCGGGCTGAGTGGGACGTGGAAAACAGGGACTTCACGACGAGTCGTCCGCGATCCTCGCCGTCGAACGCGATCCGCCCGCTGTAAAGTCTTTAGAACGCGGGACTTCGCCTGTCAAAAACCAGGGCCCCCTGGGCCGGTCGCGAGAATCGGTTCATGTTGCGAAGAAAACACGCGCGGGGATCGTCTTCCTTAGGAGAGATGGAAGTCGTCGGTCGTGACGGCGGCGGTTGAAGGCCGGCGCCCCCCTCGGGGCGCGCGGTGCATCTTGAGGCGCAATCAGGCCGCCGGCTTCCGCCGCGAGCCAAACCATGTGGCATAATGGATGACGACGAGTTGAAGCCGGCGCCGAACGGCCCCCATGATCGCTTGAACGACCGCCGCGGCGTGACGCGCCTTCGTGGGGACGTGCTCGGCCGACCGGTCGAGTGGATCGGAACGCCGTTATTGATAATTCCGGTTGATGTGTTGATTTCTAGGTGAATACCCCGACCGATCCGAGCGTCCACCGGCTTGCCGCGCGGCAAGCGTTTCCGTAATTTATGATGAGAGAACATCTCGCGCCCAGGCCGGCCGCGGCGCCGGTGATCCCTTCTGCTGGAGAGCATCGATCATGTCCCGAACCTCGAGAC
>CALCIC010000995.1 GCA_937907405.1 uncultured Isosphaeraceae bacterium
GATCGCGGGCCTCAATCCGATCGAATCGCTGATGGTCGGCGATCGGGTGCTCTCCCAGGATCCGACCACCGGCGCGTTGTCCTACCAACCCGTCCTCGTCGTCCATCACAACCCTCCATCCCCCCTCTTGAAGCTGTCGATGGGCTCGGAATCGGTCCTCGCCACTGGGATCCATCGGTTCTGGAAGGTCGGCAAGGGCTGGACGATGGCCCGCGACCTCAAGCCCGGCGACCTCGTCCGCACGCTGGGGGGGACTCTCGCCCTGAAGTCGGCCGAGCCGGCCGGCGCGGCGCCCGTGTTCAACCTCGACGTCGCCGCGAACCGCGATTACTTCGTCGGCGAGCAAGGCATGCTGGTCTACGACTTCAGCGTCGTCCTGCCCGTCGCCAGGCCGTTCGACGCCTCGTTGCGCGCTGAAGGGATCGCCGCACGATAAGAAGCCTCGCGCCGGCCGTCGCGCCGCGCTAGCGTCCTGAGTCAGAAGTCCTTTTGATAACTGCCACCCCGGATCGATCTCACGAATTCATGACTCAGGACGCTAGGGGCTCGTCGGGGCCTGGAACTGGTGCTCGCCGAGGATCCGCCGGAATTCGGCGATGGTGTCGGGCTGGTAATAGATCGTATTGTGAATCGCGCGCACCCAGTGCTCGGAGACCGCCTCGTCGAGATGGGTGCTGGCGAGCGGGACGACCAGGTCGCCGCGGCCATGCTCGGGCGAGACCAGGCCGTAGCCGGCGATGGTGTGGACGGTCGTCCGGGGACTGATCGGCAACTCACGGACCGTCGCCAGGAACGGGCTCCTCGCCATGAGCGTGTCGATGCTGCTCGGCAGGTCGCGGAACGAGCCCCGCATCGCGCCGGGGTTGTCGCGATCGACCTGGGCGATGAGGTTCTTGACGTCGGGCGACCGCCGGACGAACCGGGTGGCGATCGAGCCGGCGATCCCGGTCGTCCACGAGGCGCCGCCGTGAGGGGTCGCCAGGAAAATCACCCGACGGACGTTGGGCGTCGGCTCGAAGAAGAACAGCTTCGTGGCCAGCTTTCGGGCTTCGTCCGACATCTTCAGGCTTTCAATCGGACGGTTCGACGCCAGGTTCCAGAGCGCATCGCCGCTCGACGAGACCTGAAGCCGGCAGAGCAGCCCTCCCATGCTGTACCCCGCCAGCACCATGTTCTGGACCCCGGGGTCGACCCCCTCGGGATCGAACGTGCTGGTGATCTTCCGGATCTGGTCGCGGAGGATCGCGGCGGTGCGGAACCAGGGCGCGCCGGTCGGGTAGCTGTAAGCCCAGATCTGAAAATGCTCGACGAACCCCGGCGTCCTCTGAAGGGCGACCATCAGATCATTGAAGATGAACGGATCGGCGAGCAGCCCATGGACGAAAAGGACCGGAGTCTTGCCCGGCTGGTAGGGCTCGAGCATGGTGATCCTGGCCTTGTCGAGCATGACGTCGGGCAGGGTGAAGCCTGGAATCGCGAGCGACCCGCGGCCCTCTTGCTGGATCTCGTACTCACGCGCGATCGCGGCGTCGTAGTTAGCCGTGATCCGCCAGGTTCGCGCGGCGAATTCGACCGTCCGGACGCGCAACGGATCGTGCAGCTCCAGCACGTCGGCCGGACTCCGCGTTCCGGGAGAGCCCAGCCAGGCGTCGAGATCGGGGCGGAGCACCGCCGTGGCGCTGAAGACCGCCGTGCGGAGTAGAAACACGTCGCCGGCCGATGCGTCGGGGTTGGGCCGCTCGACGACCAGGTCCGCCCCCAGGCCCGGCATGTTGTTGCAGGTATGGGCGCTCGGGTTGAGTCCGGGCCGTGTGGGTTTGTTCAACCGGCCGAAGTCCTCCGGCCGCCAGACGAAGCCGCGATGCGCGATCGGAACCGTCGCCGAACCCGCCGGGGTGTTCACCACCAGATGCGACGAAGGCTCGATCCTGCCGAACGCCTGGGCGGCGAGCAGACAGTCGCGGAGGCTGTCGTTGTACAGGTCGCGGATCGCGATCCGATCGTCGTCGACGGCCGCCGCCAGCGCGGCCGAGGCGAAGACCGCGGCCTCGTAATAGCGGTCCACGCTCGCGTCGACCCCTTGCCGCTCCAGCCGACGCCCCTCGCGGCGCGCCTGCCGCGCCCTCGGCACGAGCGAGTCGCGACCGTGGGCGCCGACCCGCGACGTCGGCGCGACCGCCTGCACCGGCGCGTGATCGACCTGGCGACAGCCCGTCAGCGCGAGCGCCATCAGCATGACCAGCCCGACGCCGACTCGCGGCGGCGGTTTCGCCCCAGGGGCTCGCGACAACAGCAACCTCGTTGTGGACTCAGAGGAGGCGGACCTTCGAGAGACTGCATCGTCCTCATCGGCGTCTCGCCAGGCGGACGCGAGCCGATTTCGCGCATCGTTCTTGAGTCCGTCGCTAAAATCGGCTCGATCGCGATGATCGCGATATCTGGAAAACAGGGGTTCGAGGCTCTCTTGCACC
>CALCIC010000996.1 GCA_937907405.1 uncultured Isosphaeraceae bacterium
GACGGTACGCGTCTTTGCCATGATTCAGGGTCCCATCCTTAGCCTGCCGGCTCGCAACGACTCGTCGCGGCCCTCGCCCACGCGTTCCGAACCGCCCCGTGGTCCCGCCTGGCGGTTCGGCCCTGGATATTAGGTCGGAATTCGCGACCGACCGCATGACTCCAACGAGTCCAAACCGCAACTGAGACAGGATGATGCGGGGCTGATCTCGCCTCGACCGCCGCTCGGTCGTCGGATGATCGTGTGATTCGCCGTTGGGGCTCGATCCTGAAGCCGTGATCCGGCGCGGTTTGATAGGAAGCGCCGGCGCCGTGGCCAAGGGCCGTTAAGACGGTGCATGGTGCCCGATCTTGAAAAACCTGGCAAGTCTGATTTCCCGGCTGCTCGGTCGTGGCCTAGGCTTCTTCCGACGGCTGAAGCTCAGAGCCGTCGGCGGGCCGGCGACGGCGCGACTGAGTCAGCCGTGGGAACATCCAGGAGGATCAATATGGTTTCTGATCGTGGTTGGCGAGGGGACGCCGCGAACCGAGTCGAATCGGGCCGTGACAAGGTCGGCTCGTCGCTCCCCGCACCGTCGACCGACGGTTCCGGGACGCATTATCGATGGATGCGACGGATGATCCGTTGGGCGGGGGATCGGTTTCCCTCGGTCTTTCGAGATCCCGACGAATCGGCGGGGGAAGACGTCTTGCACGACCTCGTTCAAGATCTCGCCGAGGCGACCGATCCCCGGGCCGTCGATCGGGCGCTGATCGACGCCGCGCGACGCCTTACCGGCTCGGCCGAGGTCGTAATGGTCCCGAACTCGGGGGTGCAGCTCCATTCCGGATGGGAAACCGTAATCGAGTTGCGCCGCGGCGACGGCTGCTGGGGATGGCTGGTGGTGGGGCAGGACGTCCTTCTCTCCTGGATCGTCCGCCGTCGCCTTGAGACGCTGGGGGCGCTCGGATCGGCCGCCCTGGAACGGCTCGGCGATCCGGTTCGAGTCGAGGAGGCCCCACCCTCGGATCCTGTCGACGCGCGACAGAGCGTTGGGAGCGCGGACGGCCTCGAAAAGCCCGCGGATGAGACGGATCTGGGTTTCTATCCGTCCGCTCCGGCGGTCCACGACGCGACCTTTTTGAACGCCGTGTTCCCGTTCGCGCTCAGCCAGGCGCGGAGGCACGGCGAGTCGCTGTCGGTGCTCTGCGTGGCCATCGACCGACTGAGTGGAATACGGGAACTGCTGGGCCTCGATCAGGTCGACCGCACGGTGCGTCATACCGGGGTCAAGATCGCGACCTTGATCCGCTCCAGCGACATCGTCGCGCGGCTGGACGACGACCGGATCATGGTCCTGCTGCCGCGGGCCGAGCTTGCCGACGGGCTGGCCGTGGCGCGCAAGCTCTGCCAGAGCGTCGCCGAGAACGCCGGCCAGCTCTCCGACGCGCCGATGTTGACGCTGTCAATCGGGGTCGCGTCGCATCCGGCTTGCGCGACCGATCTTTACGAATTACTCGACGCCGCCGACGCGGCGCTCTCCGACGCCCAGAGCCAGGGACGCCACGGCGTGGCGACGGCGCCGACGATCGCCTCCCAACGCGAAGGCCGCCGCGTCCCGTGCGCGGTTTGAACTCCAAGGGGAACCAGTCCAGGGCGCATGGGGGCCCCCTCGCGCCCTGGACTGGTTCCCCTTTACTTGCCGAAGGTCAGACCGGGGTCGTTCGATCCTCCTCCCATGGCCTGAAAGACGAAGTGGTCGGCGTCCTTCCAGGTCACCCTGCCGACCATGACGTTGTCGTCGCTCTGGGCCAGGGTCAGAATGCCGCTCCCGTAGGTGTACTTACCGGTGATCGGCTGGGTCTTGCCCTGCTGGGTCAAGTTCCAGGTGAAGTCGCCCTCCTTCGTGATCGTCAGGGCGATCGAAACCTCGGCATCGGGCGTGGCCTTCCACGCGCCGACGAGGTCGCCCTCGGGGGCGTTCGGAGTTGCGACCGGCGGTGTGGCCGGTGGAGCTTCGGCTCCGGCGGCCTCGGTGGCATTCAGCTTCCGGCTTCCGGAGATCAAGTCGACGAGTTGCGCTGACAGCTTGTCGGACGGTTGCAGCGTGGTCACGTCCTTGAACTCGGTGATCGCCGCCTCGGCGTGACCTTGCGTCAGGTAATGGTAGCCGAGCACGAATCGGGACGACGCGGACCTGGGATTCGCCGTGCGGAAGTCTTCCAGCGCACGGAGCTGCGCCGTGTAAACGTCGATGCCGGGATAAAGACCGATCAAGGTCGTCCAATCCCAGCCTGGACCGACCGAGAGCACCGCGTAAAGAACGCCCGCCGCCTGGTCGTAATCCTTCATCGCGAAGAAGCAGAGCGCGCGGAATTCGTGAATAGCGGCGTCGTCGGGCAGGCTCTTGAGCGCCTCGTCGGTCTGCTTGAGAGCCTGGTTGTAGTCGCCCGCCTTGAACGCAGCGCGCGCCGCGTCGAACGTCTGCATCGCCGGATCGGCGATGCTCGGGTCGGGGGGCGTGCTTGCGGTCAGCGGTTGCGAGTAGTCGTAGACCTCGGGTTGAGCCGCCGCGGCCGCCGCTTCCGGTTCCACGACGACAGGCTGTTGCACGATGACGGGCTGCTCGACGACGATCGGTTGCACGGCGACCGCGTAGGGGTTGTAAAACGGCCGATATCCCCAACCGTAGATCGCCGAGTTGAGGCCCCAGGCGCCGATGCCTCCGATCGCCATGCCG
>CALCIC010000997.1 GCA_937907405.1 uncultured Isosphaeraceae bacterium
GACATCATCCGCGAGGCCGCGGTCGAGGTCCGCAAGCCCACCATGTTCGGCGAACTGATCATCACGATCGTCTACCTGCCGATCCTGGCGCTGCAAGGCCAGGAGGGGAAGCTGTTCCGGCCGATGGCCTTGACGGTCATCTTCGCGCTCGCGGGGTCGCTGGTGCTGTCGCTGACGTTCATGCCGGTGATGGCGTCGCTCGGCCTGAGCGCCCGGCCCCAGGAGAAGGAGATCTGGCTGATCCGCAGGCTCAAGCGCTGGTACGTCCCGATCCTCGACGCCTTCCTCCGCCGGCCGTTCCTGGCGTTCGGCGCGGCGGTCTCCCTGGTGCTCGCGAGCCTCCCGATCGCCTGGGACATGGGGGCCGAGTTCATGCCCCGGCTCAACGAAGGCGACCTGCTCATCGAGGCCGTCCAGATCCCCTCCGCGGCGCTCGAGCGCTCGGTGCCGATCTCGACCCAGATCGAGAAGCTGTTGCTCGATCTGCCGGAGGTTCGCCTCGTCTTCTGCAAGACCGGCCGGCCCGAGATCGCCAACGACGTGATGGGGGTCCATCAGACCGACGTCTGGACCATGCTCAAGCCGCGAGAGGAGTGGCGGCCCGGCGTGACGCGGGACGACCTCATCGAAGAGATGGACGCGCTGCTGTCCGACAACGTCCCCGGCGTGAAGTTCGGATTCAGCCAGCCGATCGAGATGCGCGTGAACGAGCTGGTCGCGGGGGTGAAAAGCGACGTGGCGGTCCTGATCTACGGCCCGGACCTTGAGGTCCTGCGGCGGAAAGCGGGGGAGATCGAGCAGGTGCTCGCCCGCGTCCCCGGCGCCAAGGACATCAAGGTCCCTTCGGCCGGCACCCTGCCGATGCTCACCATCAACGTCCGCCGCGACCAGCTCGCGCGGTACGGAATCAAGGCGTCCGACGTGCTCGACGTGGTCTCGGCCCTCGGCGGCACGACGGTGGGCACGGTCTTCGAAGATCAGATCCGCCGTCCGCTCCAGGTCCGGCTGCCGGCCTCGTGGCGGAACGACGCCGAGCGGATCGGCTCGATCCGGGTGGTCGACAAGCTGGGCCGCGCGATCCCCCTCAAGGACCTCGCCGACGTCTCCAGGGAGGAAGGGCCGAGCGAGGTCGAGCGCGAGAACATCCAGCGCCGGGTGTACGTCGGCGCCAACGTCCGGGGCCGCGACCTCGCCGGCTTCGTCGCCGACGCCCGCGCCGCGATCGAGGCCCAAGTGGAGATCCCTCCCGGCTATCTCGTGCGCTGGGGAGGCCAGTTCGAGCATCTCGAATCGGCGACGCGCAGGCTGACGATCGTGGCGTCGGTCGCCCTGGTCTTACTCTTCTTGCTGCTCTACGGCTCGTTCCGCTCGGCCCGGCTGGCGTTCCTGATCTTCACGGCCGTTCCGATGGCGGCGACCGGAGGCGTGTTCGCGTTGTTTGCACGCGGCCTGCCGTTCTCGATCTCGGCGGCGGTCGGTTTCATCGCGCTGTTCGGGGTGGCCGTTCTGAACGGCCTGGTCTGGGTGAGCGCCGTCGAACACCTCAGGGTCGACGGCCTTGAAGTCCACGCCGCCGCGCGCGAGGCGTCGATCGTGCGGCTGCGGCCGATCTTGATGACGGCGCTGGTGGCCGGCCTGGGCTTCATCCCGATGGCCCTGGCGACGACTCCCGGCGCCGAGATCCAGCGGCCGCTCGCCACGGTGGTGATCGGCGGCCTGTTCACCTCGACGATGCTCACGTCGCTGGTGCTGCCCTCGATCTACCCCTGGTTCGCCGGCGGCGATCGAGAAGCTCGGAGGGCGGACGTCTGAACGAATTCCGACTTTTCATCCGCGTCGTGCGGGGCTCGTGGCGACCGAGGAAGTCCGCTTTCCACTGAACTCCGCCGGCTCGCGGCGAGGCCGGATGCGATAAAGGCGGAACCAGGGGTCGCGCTCGGCGGCCCCGTGGAGCGGCTCGAAGACCTCGGGGTGGGCGTCGGCCCACTGCCGTTCAATGGGGAAGTCCTCGGCGTCGGCGGCGTTGTGCGGGCCTTCGCCGAGGTTGACCCGGGTGACGACCAGGAGCTGGATTCGATCGGCTTCGAGGTTCGCCAGCCAGGCGTCGTAATCCCCCTCCATCCGGTCCCATCCGGGCCTCGGCGTGGGCCACAATCCCCGCCCTTGCTCCCGGTGTCGATGGTGGTAGTCGTGCATCAGCCAGTTGTGATGCGCGTCGATGTTTACGTACCGAACGTCGTTGCGGAGGCCGACGCCCATCAGGTAATAGGGGATGTTGGTGCCCGCGTAAGCGACTCGCGAGCCGTTCGGCCCCGATCGCGCGTCGAGCTGCATCCAGCCGGCCTGGAAGTCGGGAAAGAGGGGGAAGAACAACCTGCGAGCGTCCGGGCCGACCATCGCGACTTCTCCATAAGCGACGGCCGCCACCACCGCCAGCGAAACCGCGAGCGACGCCACGGTCCGGCCCCCTCGCCACGAGGTCGAGCACGCGCGGGCGAACATCAGCGCGAACGCGGCCGAGGCGATGAGTTCGGCCGCCGCCAGTGATTCCGCGGCGGTGAACCCAGACGCCGCGAGGCGTTGCAGTCGCGGCGCCAGCGGGAGCAGCGCGCCCATCCCGTCCGGGATGATGGGGCTGAGGTTCCAGGGGACGTCCGCCGGAGAGCCGGGAAACGGCCAGTTCTGGGGCGTGAGCAGATGGACGAACAGCAGCGCGACCGCCGCGCCGGGCAGCCATCGGCGGCGGTCGAGCAGCCGGGCCGTCGGCGCGACCGCCATCCCGAACGCCTGTAGCATGAACCGCTGCTGCGTCCGGTATGGGATGCACAGCCAGTAGAGTCCGACGTTCAGCACGGCCGCGGCGCTGAAGGCCCAGACCCAGCCGTCGCGGTCCCTGGAACGGCCGGCGATCGCCCAGAAGCCCAGGACCGACGCCAGCCAGAGCGGGACCAGCCTCGGGTCAAGCACCATGACGACGGTCTCGGTCAGCGCCCGCCAGTCCCCCACCGGGATGTAAAAGACGCTGTTCCGCATGGCGCCGGGGCCGTACCAGCCGCTCAGCAGGACGACGTCGCCGATCTGGAGATGGAGCGGGTAGAACGGATTGCCGGTCAACAGCAGGTTGCGCCCGTACCAGAATCCCGAGGTCGTCAGCGCCGCTCCAAGGATCAAGGCGGACAGGAGGACCGTCGATCGGATCGATCGAGTCCGCCGGCCGACGATCCAGACGGCGGCGGCCAGCAGGGGGGGGATGAACACCAGGGCGATCGACTTGGTCCCGAGCGCCTCGCCGGCCGCCAGCCCCCCAAGAGCCAGCGCCGGCGCTCCGTCTCGACCCAGACCGTACCGCAGGAAGAAGTACGCGGCCGACAGGTAGCCGGCGACGAAGATCGTGTCGACGTTGGCCTCGAACGAGAAGAGAATCAGCGGCGAGCAGGTCGCGAACAGGGCCGTCGCCACGACCGACGCTTTACGCCCGGCGCCGAGCTCTCGGGCGCAACCATAGGCCGCGACCGCCGCCAGGATCAGGAACGGCGCCTGACCGACTCGCGCCAGGCGGTCGCCTCCCCATCCCGTCATGAGCCAGGCGAACCAGAGTTCGCCGTTGGCCGGGAAGTAGGTGGCGGCGCTCTCGCCGAAGGGGGAGGCTATCAGAAACACCCGCCCTTCCTTCCACCACCGCGCGGCGAAGTACAGGTGATAGATCGGCCCGTCGCTGACGACCTTCACCGGGAAGATCAACGACGACAGGCCGAGCGTCAGCGACGCCCAGACGACCGCGGCGACCGCAAGAACGCCCTCCCAACCCCAGTCGTCGTCGCCTCCGTCCTGTTCCAATCCGGGATCG
>CALCIC010000998.1 GCA_937907405.1 uncultured Isosphaeraceae bacterium
ACCCGACCCACTTTTCATGGGACGGGTTGAGCCAACGGCTCATGACAGTTCGTTCCAGAGTTGGGGAACCCGGAACTCGCTTTCCCTTCTACTGCCGGGATTCGCGTCAGTGCAGTAGGTTACGAGATTTGGACGATGTTCCTCGACGACATCAGAAAGGGAAGTGGCCTTCGCCTGAGGAGCGGAGTCCCTCTGCCTATAGTGGTCCGGCTGAAGCAGGCTCCGATTGAGCCGTCCCGACCTCGGGAGTTAATCGAGGAGGACTGATCGATGCGATTTCCACGGATGACCACGCGGCGTTGGATGACCGTGATCGCCTTGGCGGCCGTGCTGATCGCCGCGGAGGAGAGGTTGAGGTCTCTACGGGCTTCCTACATCCTCCTGAGGGACGAGCACAAGCAGGAAGAGGAGATGCTGCGTCTAGCCTGGCGCCCCTCCGGCCTGTCGAAGAGCCTTGACATCCCCGGCGGCGACGACTTGGAGGCGACGCTGAATAGGTACGTCAAGTCGCTGATGGAGCATCACTCCGCACTACGAAAGAAGTATGAATACGCGGCCTCGCATCCCTGGTGGGCCGTCACGCCGGACCCTCCGGCACCCGCCGCTCCTGGAATCTCGCTCTATTGATGCGACTCCCAAGAAAGACGGTTCGGCGTTGGATGATCCTGATCGCGATCTTGGCGGTGATGTTCGCCGCCGAGAGGATGAGGGAACGGCGGGCCGCTTACTTGCGTTCGTTGGCCACGCACTTCAGATGGGCAAATCGCCCGTTCGTTGGCCACGCACATCAGATGGGCAAATTGCGGATTCTGGGAGATCGGTCTTGCTTCTTCACCTCACTTTGATCCTACCCAAACACTCCAGCTAACCCATCTGGAGTGCGTGGCCACACGACCGCCCACGACCGCAGGTGCTCGATCACACGATGATGGACGGTATACCAGGTCGGTCCCAGGGTCCAGGTCCACGGGCCACGCACCCAAGGCACGCAAAATACGTCGAATAGGTCATCCTAGGCATTCTCTCACGGTCCACGGGCCGGTCCACGGGCCACGCACCCAAGACAGGCAAAATACGTCGAATAGGTCATCCTAGGCATTCTCTAAATATCCGGTCTTGCCCACCTGAAGTGCGTGGCCAATGCAACTATGGCCAATGCAACTAGCCGAATCGCCTTGCGAATCGATGCATGGGATCTCCCGTCGGCGGGTCGCGCTGACCCGGGACGTCGTCGGTTTCTGGTAGTTCTCATCGGACTGGTGCCCATCCCGCCGCCTTCGCCGAGCTTCGGGTAGGTTAGCGTTCAAGGATTCCCGGACGAGGCAGGACGTACCCTTTCACAGCGACCTCGATCTGCGGCCAGTTCTGCGCCGCGGTGACGACCTCGAAGCCGCGGGCGTCGACGACGATCGTGTCTTCCGAGCGGGCCGAGCCCACGCTGGGGCTCCAGCAGACGGCGTTGTCCGGTTCGAGCACGATATTGCTGTCGGGGACCAACAGCGCCTCGCGCGGCGAGTAGCCGATGAAGACCCCCTGATAATCGAGCGTCCACTCATGTGGGGCGTCGAACTTCTCGTAGATTCGCCGCGCGCGACGGAAGACCTCCGAGACGGGCTCGCGAGGGCGGGAGAAAAAGATGCTGGACGCGTCGACCATCGTCGCCAGCGCGTGGTGCGACCGGAACTCGGCGTCGACGGGGCCGAACGATACGGTCCGGGTCAACGACGCGCAGAGGCCGTGGCGACGTCCCGTCACGCTGATCGTGGCGCGCTTGTTGATCGGCTCCCCCTTGAATTTGGGCTGGCGATATCGGCCCAGGCGGTCGTCGCTGGCGACCCGCAGGTTGACCGGCACGACCCCCTCGCGGAGGAGGCGATGCGCCAGGTGGCCGGCGACGTCCGCCTCGCGTTCGCCCTGATCGAAGTTGCGGCAGGTGGCCTCGACCGCCAGCACGAGCGTCCGGCCCAACTCGCGGAGCCGCTGCCGCTCCAGCCGCGTCAACCGGCTACGGAGGGCGCTCAACGGTTCGAAGTCGCGTCGCCAGGGGGTGTGACCCGACGTGGAAAGGTCGCACGCCACCTTCTTGTTGTGGCTGAGTTCCGCCACGATCCGGAGCGGATCGTCGAACCAGGGACGCTCCTTGAGTTGAAAGCCCAACCCCGCCAACTCTTCCTCGAACACCCGTGAACTTTGGACGTTGTCGGTGACCACCGCCCGGCTGTTGCGGTTGATGAACAGCAGAATCGAACTGAACTCCGACCCGCAGCCTTGCGCGAGATCGCCGCCGGAGGTGAACCAGGCGACCGACTCGGCCCGTCCGAGGACGACCGCTTCATGATCATTGCGATCGAGGAACTCGCGGATTCGCTGATGCTTGATCTCGACGTCGTCGCGCCGTCGCTTCAATTCGGTCTGCTCGTGATCGGCCGCCGGATCGGGGACGACCGGCAACGAATCGGAGGTGGGACGATCCTCGGCCGTCTCGCGCACCCGATCGTCGTATCGGTCGGCCAGGAGACCCTCGCCGGGCAAAATCGTGATCAGACCGCTTGAAGGCGCTTCGGTCGACACGGCGTCAGCCCTCTGGGCAAATGCGAATTAAAATCCATTCAGATCGAGGTCTACTCGAACCCGAAGGTGAGAATCTTAGAAGTTTAAGAAATGGGTGCCTTTATGATTCCAGGTTCGTCTTCGGATTTCAAGAAGCAAATTCCAGGAAACTTTGTCTCATGAGTGGGTTGTAGGGCCTGGATCTCTCGATCAACGCGGATCGACCGGCAAGTCGCTCTGATTCAAGAAACCCAGGATTTCGGGCAAGAGATCGCGACGACTCGGAGCCTCGACCTGAAGCTCGAAACCATGCCGCGCGCCCGCGATCTCGATGAGTCGATGCGAAACGCCGAGTCTAGCACACGAATCACGCATTTCGCGCGCCTGGTTGACGGGAACCCACAAATCGTCGGTGCCGTGAATCAGTAGAATCGGTCGCCAGCCGGGCGCGACGTGCGACAGCGGGGAGGCGTCCACCGCGCGATCGTGGAACCCCAGGGGATCGTCGCCTACGAGATCGCGTACGGGGTCGTGCTTCAGATCGCGATTGCTTGCGAGCGCCGCCAACGAGGTGGGGGTTGAGAGACACACGGTCGCCTGGATTCGTCGGCCTGGTCGCGATGAATCGAGGGGGCGGAGATCGTCGCGCGCTAGATGTGCGGCGAGCAGTCCGCCGGCCGAGGAACCGATCGTGGTGATCCGTTGGGGGTCGATTCGGTACGTCCGCGCGGGGTCGGCAAGCCAGTCGACGGCATGGGCGACGTCGTCGAGCGCCCCGTTCCAGCTTGCCTCGCCCGGTCGCGCAAGCTGATAATCGACGACGGCCACCACGAAACCGTGCTGGGCGAACCGGGCGAACTGCGGGCCGTATTCGCGCTTCGACCCGCCGACCCAGCTACCGCCGTGAATCGCGAGGATCGCGGGTCGAGGCTTCGCTCCGGTCTTGACCGGAAGATAAAGATCGAGCGTCCGTCGTCGGCCTGCGTCCTCGCGGTAGGTCAGGTCGCGGACGACCATGACGCCGTCGGGAAGTGGTCGTTCGGCTGATTTCTCGGCCGAGGTCCACCAGACCCAGGCCGTCGCTCCGATCGCGAAGGTCCAGACGACCAGTCGAAGAGAAGCCGACACGCGCCTGTTCATCCGCTTCCGCCCTCCGTAGAGTCCGTGTCGGTTCGCGCATGGGTGACACGACTCAACACACACCAGCATACCAGGGAGGCGACGTGACGCCGGACCAGATGCCGAAAATCCCCTTGCTGCAGCAGCGTGAGATCGAGGCCGCGATCGTCGGCCCCTTG
>CALCIC010000999.1 GCA_937907405.1 uncultured Isosphaeraceae bacterium
CACGTTCAAGAACGCCCCGGCACTGCGTGCGGCGGCGGCCGTCGTTCCGCTCGACCGCCTGCTGATCGAGACCGACAGTCCTTATCTAAGCCCCGATCCGGTCCGAGGTCGGTCCAACCAGCCGGCCCACGTCGCCTGGACCGCCCGCAAGCTCGCCGAGATCCGGGGCGTCGCCCCCGAGGAGATCGCCCGGGCCGCCACGGCCAACGCGCGGAGACTCTTCAATCTTCCCGAACGCGACCTGGTCTGAACATCTCACGGACGCGGATTCCAGGCGAACCGCCAGGTGGGACGCAGCCATGCAAGCGAGTGAATCCCCTCGCCGCGCGCCCGGAGTCTTCACTCGCCTGCGCTGGTATCCGCCGGGCCCGGGCTGCCTAATCCTTGCGGCCCGACATTTGCATTAGTAGCGCTGGGGAAAAAACCCGAACTTCACCTCGACGAAGCGGGTCGATTCGACTGTAATCCTTGGGCGCGCGAGGCGAACCGGCGGCCGTCGAGGTCTGAAGCCCGGACGCCCCCCGCGCGTGACACTTTGTGCTCGCATCACTTTGAGACGCCGCATCAAAGACAGTGTCCGTGTTTGGGAGTCAGTTTCATGAGGGGTCTGGAGCAAATCGTCTCAACGTTCTTGATCGTCGCCCCAATCCTGGTCCTCCTCACCGTGGGTGGTCTCATCGCGCTCAGGAGCGGCGTTTCCGAGGTCAGCACGGGTCAGGACTTTCTCAAGGTCGCGAGCAACTTCTCCCAGTTGTTGCTGCGGGTGGCCGGCTACATCGTCGCACTCCTCTTGGTGCAATACTTCATCGGCATGCGGCCGTCGCTCGGCTGGTGACGCTCGGATTTGATCGCGCCGTCAACGATCCGGTCGGCGCAATCGATTTCTGGATCGCGCGCGCCGGGACCTCGCCCTCCCGGCGGGAAAGCAAGTCGGCGTGCGACCAGCCAGCCGATCCGCCTCAGCCTAAACTCCGCGCGCCTTGGGGTCCCAGAGGATCTTATGCTGCTGGAGTTGGAGCCGGACGGGAACGCGGGCCTCGAGAATCCAGGAGGCGAGTGCGGCGGGTTCGACCTCGCCGAAGACGGCGCTGAACAGGACGGGGCAGCGGCTGGTCAGGTTGAAGCGACGGACGACCTCGACGGCCCAGTCGAAGTCGTCTCGGCTGCAGAGCACGAACTTGACCTCGTCGGTGGGCTTGAGCCGGTCGAGGTTGCTCCAGACGTTGGCCTTCACCTCGCCCGAGCCCGGCGTCTTGAGATCGAGGATGATCCGGACCCGAGGATCGACGCGGCTGGTGTCGACGGCGCCGCTGGTTTCCAGCAGCACGGTCTTGCCGTGGTCGGCGAGTCGCGCCATCAGCGGGTACGCCTCGTCCTGAAGCAGCGGCTCGCCGCCGGTGATCTCGACCAGTTCATCACCGAGTTCGAGCGCCCGGTCGATCACGTCGTCGAGG
>CALCIC010001000.1 GCA_937907405.1 uncultured Isosphaeraceae bacterium
GTGCCCCCCGTGAGCGTCTCAACGCCGGGGACCCTCGACTTCGGCGCGGGCCACCCGCTCGTCGTCTACGCCAATGTCGACCAGATCAACATCAACCAGAGCGTCTCCCCCCCTCCCGTCGGAATTCCGGTCGTCGTTCAGGCGACCGAAGCGCGGGCGCTGATCCAGCAGACGGTCGCCCGGTTCACCGACGCCGCGCCCGGCGGATCGGTCGCCTATTACGCGTCGATCGACTGGGGCGACGGCACGCCCCCTTCCGGCGGCACGATCGTGCCCACGGGGGTCACCGGGACCTATGAGATCGTCGGCGGCCACACCTACGCCGCGGCGGCCACGTACCCCGTCAACGTCACGCTCACCCGCCAGGGAGGAGGATCGAGCACGACGACGACCGTCGGCGGCGTGCCGATCACGACCAACACCGGAGGGGCGGCCAACTCCGTTCCAAACCCGATCGCCTCGTCGGCCGTCGTCGCGGCGGCCCCCCTGTGGACGCAGGGGATCCCCCTGGGCGGCCGAGCGACGGCGCCTTTGGGCTCGACCGCCGGCGGCGTCCAGGTCGCCGTGTTCATGGACCTGGGGACCAACCTGCCGACCTCGGGCTACACCGCGTTGATCTACTGGGGAGACGGCTCGGCCCCCACCGCGGCGACGCAGATCACCGCGATCGGCGCGCCGGGGGGGGTCGTTTACAACGTCTTCGGCAACCATGCGTACGCCAACCTCGGCACGTATACCGTCGCGGTGCTCATCACCAAGCCGCCGACCGCGGTCACGGCGCCCGTCGTGGCTCAGCCCGCTCCCGGCGCTCAGGCCGTCGCCGTCTCCACCGCGACGGTCCTCGACGCGCCGCTCCGCACCGTCACCGCCCAGCTCAACCCGGGCAGCGACTCCGGCGCGTCGAACACCGACGGAATCACCCGGGTCGCCCAGCCCAACTTCCAGGGCTACACCGACTCGCCCGGCGCCACCATCGCGGTCGTCGCCACCCCCTACGGCGGGACGCCGATTCTTCTGGGGGGCGGACAGTCGGACAACTCGGGCGCCTGGAGCGTCACCTCGTCCGTCGCGCTTGCCGACGGCGCGTACACCATCACCGTCTACGCCTCCGACCACTACAACGCCTCGAACGTCGTCACGACCGTCGTGCCTCAGACGCTCCAGATCGACACGGTCGGCCCCAAGATCGTCGGCACGGTCTTCACCCCGTTGAGTGGTTACACGCTGGTGACCTATCAAGACTACGGCGGCTGGGCCAATGTGGGGGCGGGCGTGAACCTGGCGACCGTCCAAGATCCGAGCAACTACACGTTCTTGTTCGTCTCCTCACAGGTCAAGGGCTACAAGCCGCCGGCGCGCTGGCTGATCGGACCGATCGCCACGTCTCCCGGCTCGACCTTCGGCCCCCAGGCCGCCACCGTTTTGATCAACGGCGGCACGCCGATTCGAGGCGGCCTCTACCAGCTCGCGATCCGATCGGCGAGCACCTCCCTCGCGGGCGTGCAAGACCTCGCCGGCAACGCGCTCGACGGCGAGTTCTATTCCACGTTCCCCTCGGGGAACAACATCAACGGCGGCGACTTCGTCGCGCGGCTGGACTCGATCCACAACCGCGTCTTCTCCCCCCAGACCACCGTCGGCCCCGGCACGCCCACCAGGACGCCCCCGGTCCGGAGGCAGCCGGTCCGGATCGCCCGCACCCTCCCCGCGGCCGCGAGACGCTGACTCCGCCCGCCGGGGGCCCGGTTCGCCGATCAGAAACCAACAACAAAGCATGAAGCCTGACGGCTCGCGTTGTATTCGGCCGAGGACGTCACGACCTTGGTCAGGAGCGCGTCGGCGCCGACGCCGACGACCTTGAGAATGGCTTCGTTCGCGCCGAAACCGCCCGCTCGCCACGCGCCTACCCGCACCCGAATCCGCCGATTCGCCGCAACGGCCGAACCCGGAACGACGCTCGCGGATTGGCTTCGTTCGCGCCGATCTCATTGCGCCGCCGGAGGCCGCCAGGAGACGCAACGCCTTTATGAAAAAGGCATTGAGTTCCGAACCGTCGATCCGGAATTTGGCTTCGTTCGCGCTCGATTCCGCGCTCCGAAATCCCGGCGGCCGTCCTTCATCCACGGCGCGAGTTTGGGTTCGATCGCGCGCTTTTCGACCGCTCGCGTCGCGCTGCGGGTTTGGGTTCGATCGCGCATTTTCGCCCCGCATCCTCTCTCATCAAATTGTCAAAGAACCCGTCGGACGATATCCCTCCATCATGAATATACGACGAGCGAACCCTTCTCATAAAAAACCCGGTTTCTCCCGCCCAAGCGACGACCGAAAGATGAACTGACACCGGGTTTCCCACAAGACACCCAAAAAGGTTCCTGACCCCTTTGTCTGCCTCTGACCCCTTTGTCTGCCTCTGCCTCGGGTTTCCCACAAGACACCCGGAAAAGGTTCCTGACCCCTTTGTCTGCCTGACCCCTTTGTCTGCCCCTATGACGGCTGACGTCGGGCTTCTTCCAGCTTACGTTCCCAGGTAATGCTTCGCGACAAACCCGAGTTCTCGACTTGACATGGTCCGCATTTCATGCGAATTCTCGGCACCCATTCACGCATTAGCCAACCGAACCTGCTCTGCAGAAAACCTCGATCGCATGCCGTCTGACTTATGGGCTTGCCTCATGAAACCCAGTGTTATTCGGTGTCTACGCATCGTCGATCCGGCAAATAGGGATACCAAGACGAGGTTTTCAACAGAGCGAACCGAACCAATATCGGCTTAGTCGTCAGGAGAGATCCGCATCATCAGGATTGTGTACGAACCTTCTTCTTGCAAATTCCTCAGGCGTTCGCAACGCCGAACTTCATCGAGCGGTGAACAGTTCCGCCCACCCGGCTCAAGTTCTTGTTTCCAAGAAAGGATCTAAATATTCATGTGTGATTCCAAGTTGATTTTCGGTCTATCAATGATGTTGTGTCTCACCTGCGTAATGCAGGAGGGATGGGCCGAGGGGACGATCGACTCTTCCTCCCTTCCGAAGCGGACCTCTCCAAGGCCCTTCGGCTCTCCTCGCCGTCTTTCCGTAATCGGGCGGGGACTGGCCTCACTTCCCGTAAGGCGTGCAGAGCCTTCGGATCGCCGCGAAACCCGGCCGGAGGTCCCCACTGCTGAAAATGGTTGGCGCTTGTTCCCTACCTGGCGCCCCTCGAACGAGCTTCCGAAGGACGGCCCGGTCTACAAGGGAACACTGGTACGCACAAGCAAAATCGCCTGGGAACAGGCGACGGGGGAGATTCGGAGGGCTCAGGAGAATT
>CALCIC010001001.1 GCA_937907405.1 uncultured Isosphaeraceae bacterium
ACCTCGAAGCTGACGTCGCGGACCCGATCGCCCCGGGAAAGGTTGCGGACTTTGAGGACGACCTCGCCGGGCCGCCTCGTGTGTCGCAGATCCTCGCGCGACGGGTTCGAGCCGACCATCAGTCGAACGGCCTCGTTGAGATCGAGCTCGGCGGCGGGACGGACGGCGACCAGCCGGCCGTCGCGGAGCACGGCGATCCGGTAGGCGAACCGGCGGACCTCGTCGAGACGATGGCTCACATAAATCATCGCCACGCCCTGTCCCAAAAGCCGGCCCATGTTCTTGTACAGGAGATCGACCTGAGGCGCGGAAAGCGCGGCGGTCGGTTCGTCGAGGATCAGGACTCGGCATGGGCGGCTCATCACCCGGACGATCTCGACGAGCTGCTGCTCGCCGATCCCCAGGCTGGCCGCCGGAGCGTCCGGGTCGATCCGGTCGAGCCCGAACTGCTCCAGCAGTCGGACGGCCCCGCGGCGCATTCCGCCGAATCGGACGAGGCCCCGACGGGTCGGCAGATGGGGGAAAAACAGGTTCTCGGCCACGGTCAGCGTGGGCAGCAGCGTCAGTTCCTGCTGGACGATCTGGACGCCGAGCGTCTCGGCCTGCTGCTTGTTCATCGGACGATAAGGGCGGCCCTCCAGCGTCAAGGCCCCCCGATCGGGACGAACGAGTCCGGCGACGATCCGCGACAGCGTGCTCTTGCCCGCGCCGTTCGCCCCCATCAGCGCCAGGACCTCTCCCGGTCTCAGGTCGAGGTCGATGGCGTCGAGGACGGGCGCGGCGTAGCTCTTGCAGAGCCCTCGAATCGTCAGCAATGGGGGGGGCTCGGGCGGAATCGACACGAGGAATGCGCCTCCTGCGCGGTTATTTCTCGACCTTGACGACGAGATCGACGGGGGTCGTTTTGTCGGCCTGCGGCTCCTTGGATTTGAGCCCCTGGAGCGCGTATTCGATGCCGAAGACGGCGAGTTGATCCGCGTGCTGGTCGGCCGTCGCCAGGATCGAGCCCTCGTCGACGGCCGCTCGGACGGCCTTGATGCCGTCGTAGCCGACGATCAGGACCTGGCCCGCCCGGCCCGCCGCCTTCACGGCCGCGAGCGCCCCCAGGGCCATGCTGTCGTTGCAGCACAGGAGGGCCTTGATTTCAGGATGCTCGCTGAGCATGGCCGACGCCACGCGGTTGGCCGGGTCGATCTCCCACTGGGCGCTCTGCGAGTCGACGATCTTCAGCCCGGCCCCGTTCGCGGCGTCTTGAAAGCCGAGCAGCCGCTGCTGGCCGTTGAACGCCGTTCTGAGACCCTCGACGATCGCCACCGGGTCGCCCGGCTTGAGCTTGCCGGCCGCGTAGTCTCCGACCTTCTTCGCCCCGGCGCGGTTGTCGGGGCCGACGAACGGCACCGTGATCCGCTGCTCTCGCAGCACCTCGTCTTCAAGCTTGTTGTCGATGTTGACGACCACGATCCCGGCCTCCTGCGCCCGCTTGCAGGCCGAGACCAAGGCCCGGGAGTCGGCCGGCGCGATCACGATCGCCGACACCCGCTGCGCGACGAGGTCGTCGACGATCGCCACCTGCCGGGCGAGGTCCCGCTCGTCCTTGATTCCATTGACGATCAGATCGAAGTCGTCGGCGTGGGCCGCCTGATACTTCTTCGCCCCCTCGGCCATCTGAGCGAAGAACTCGTTGGCCAGCGACTTCATCACGAGTGCGACCCGAGGCTTGCCGGCCGCCGCCGCCCCCTTCGGCCCCGCGCCGGGCGTCGCCTCGTTCGACCCGCAGCCGAACGCCGACGCGACGATCCCCAGCACAACCAACCGCCTGCCCTTCGTCAGGATCGTTCCGTTCATCTACCAGCCTCCGAGTTAGGGCAGGGGGGTTGGCTGGAGAGCTGGACGAGGGCTTCCAGGACGCGGGCGCGTCGCGCGTCGTCGGGGAGGACGAGGTATCGCGAGCGTCCCCGAGCGTTCTCGGCGTACCGGGTGAAGCCGTCCTTCTCGACGGTCACGTCTCCGGGCCCGGAAAGATCGAAGTAGCCGCGATCGGGCAGCACCGCGTAAAGCACGCTCGTCAGATCCCAGGTCGGCCGGTTGTGCGGCGGCGGCATGTAGAGGATGTAGGCCTCGGCCAGGGGGTGATGAGCCACGTACCCGTAATCGCGCTCGATGCTCGTCGCGGGGTAGGGGAGCGAGAGCCCGATCTCGAAGCCGCTGAAGATCATCTCGGTCGGCCAGGACTCGACCAACCGGGCGCAGCTCGGCACGTCCTTGACGACGTTGTATTCGAGATGCCTTTTGCTTCCCTCGATCGGCTTGAACGAGCCGGCCATCAGCGACAGGAACCGGACCTTGGCCTTCACCAGGTCGACTCCCGAGAGCGGCGAGATCGCGTCCGGCGGCGAGTCGAGAAGGGCGGCGAGGTTGGTCGAGAAGCCGACCTGCGCGATCACCACCGATTGGTCGGCCCTGGACGCGAGCGCCTTGCGAAGGACCGTCGTCGCGGGGGGCGCGGACTTCAGGTCGTGCGGATAGCGAAGCCGGCCGTCGTCCTTCTGGTCGGCGAGGACCATGTATTTCCCGTCCAGGAGGACTCCTCCCTTGCCGACGACGCCGATCGGGACGTCCCCCCGGCCGTAGAACGTATTCACCGCGTCGACGAACCGAGGCGCCTTCTCGTTGTCGACCGTGACCGTCACGGCGAGCAAACGGCAGGCCCCGCGGGTCTCCAGAGCGTGAATCATACCCAGGGCGAGGACGTCGTCGCAGTCGCCGCAGATGTCGGTGTCGAAAATCAGGCCGACCGGCTCGGCTCCCCGGGCGGGGAGGCCCGCCAGCAGGCCGAGCATGGTCGTTCCGGCGATCAGGGTTCTCCAGGCGGCTCGCATGATGATCCTCGCGTTGGTGTGCGGCCCGCCCGCGTTCAAGTCCGGACGGGAACGATAAACTGAAGGCAGGGGGCTTACTATACGGAAGGCTTGGCGCGCGGGCAACGATCTGGCGAAGTCGCCGGCAGGTCCGATAGAATCGCTGAATCTCCGCGCGTGACGAGCCGATTGCATCTCGCAAATCCAGACGCGCCGACGTATCGTGGTTGGACCGCCTCTTGATCTCGGCCAGCATCCCGGACCGATTGGTGGAAGGACCTCTCCCCTTGATGAATGAACTCGACGGCTTCCGCGCGGACTTCCCCCCCGACCGGGCCTCCCGGCGCGACCTGCTGAAAGCGGCCGCCGGCGCGGCCGTCCTGGGAATGGGAAGCGGCGCGCCATTGGTGAAGGCTGCGACCATGCCCGAGAACGCGACCGCGATCAAA
>CALCIC010001002.1 GCA_937907405.1 uncultured Isosphaeraceae bacterium
CGGCCTACGGTTCGTCCCCCCACGGGGACGCGGATTGAAACTCGTTCACCGGGTTGTCGGCGAAGCGGGCGACGGCGTTCGTCCCCCCACGGGGACGCGGATTGAAACAAGGCGTCGGCGATGTCCTCCGCCGACGGGGCCGGGTTCGTCCCCCCACGGGGACGCGGATTGAAACGGCGAGCGGGACGCCGGAAACATCCCGGCCCCGATGTTCGTCCCCCCACGGGGACGCGGATTGAAACACATCAACGCTCGTCTACAACGTCTACGCCAACGCGGTTCGTCCCCCCACGGGGACGCGGATTGAAACATCCTGCCCTGGAACATGGTTTGGTGGCGGCTGGATGTTCGTCCCCCCACGGGGACGCGGATTGAAACTCATGCGCCCGCCGTCGCCCATACCCTCCAGAACGCGTTCGTCCCCCCACGGGGACGCGGATTGAAACGGCGATTTCGTCGGTTAGATCGATCAGCAGTTGCAGTTCGTCCCCCCACGGGGACGCGGATTGAAACCTGGTCTTCATACCCCACCCCTTCGGTTTGGATCTAGTTCGTCCCCCCACGGGGACGCGGATTGAAACTGCCACTCAGCAAGTAACGCGTCGAGCTTCGACTGCAGGGCCAACGCGCACTAACATACTAATACGTTAATGATTTCCATGAGGTATTTCTCGCTCCAGCCGCAGCATCGGCGCTTCATGATCAGGCTTCGTCGTCGGTCGGGGTGCTGCTTGAGGATCGAGAGTGTGAAGCGGTAGAGCCAGTTGATGTTGTTGCCCAGCACGCGTTCGCGGATCCGCGAGTCATCCTCGCGGAAGGTGATGTCGAGGCTCCAATGGCACGAATTCTCCACAGCCCAATGGCCACGGACCGCGCGGGCGAACAGGTTCACGTCCACCGGCAGGCTGCTGAGATAGTAACGGGCCTCGATGCTCGCCTCCTCGCCCACCTTCCGGACCGACGACACCAGACCGACCGACTTCAGCCCCTTCCAAGTCGGCCTTGCCCGGCAGGCCCTCGGGGACCGGCAGTTGCAGGTAGGTCCGCTCCTCCTCGCGACCATGGCCGCGGTCGGTCGTCGTCAGTTCCTGGGCATTCTCCAGGTCCCCTTCCAACTGCTCGTCGATGTGCTCGACGACCGCCGTGTGCAGCGCCTCGTGGTTCCGCTTCAGGGCCAGGACATAATCGGCCCCCGCACCGAGAGTTGCCGCGGCGATCGCCTTCTGCGCCCCCATGGCGTCGATCGTGACGATGCCATCCCTGGCGTCGATCTTGCCGAGCAACTCGGGGATCGCGGTGATCTCGTTGGACTTCTCGGCGCAGGCCTGCTGGCCCAGGGCCAACCCGAGCTCGCCGGCCCAGGCGGTGACGACACGGAGGGCGCCCAGGCCGTTCTTGGCGTCATGGCTGCGGCGGGCCGTCTTGCCGTCGATGGCGATAATCGGGCGATCGACGCCGGTCTCGGCCGTGGCCTCGCCGCGGAGGCGGGTGATCCAGGCGTTGAAAGCATCCCCGAAGGCATCGGGCTTGATCAGCATCAGGACGCGACGGAAGACATCCTTGCCGGGGATGCCGAAGGGGAGGTCGAGGAGGCCGACGAGGAGTTCCTCCTTCTGCTTGGCCCAGGTGGCGATCGCCGTGGGACCGGCGGAGCCGGCGAGGACCGCCAGGACCGCGATGACCAGGACGCTGGGCAGCGGATGCCGCCGGTTGATGTGGGAGCGGGGATCCTCGATCGTGGAGAAGGATTCGACGATCTCATCCAGCTTGCTGCGGGTCGTCACCATCGTAGGTCTCCGGCCACCGGTGCTCGATCACACGATGATGGACGGTATACCAGGTCGGTCCCATGGGCGCAAGGCCGCAAAGCTTGCCAGATCGTCACAAAAGTGCACGCTGGCCCTGCCGGATCGGCAAGGGGTACTTCAACTCCTCGTTGGTGATCATCGGAATACCGACGGCGTTGCGGAAGACCTTGTGCCCCGGCTTCTCCGTCACCAGTCTGAGCGTGGATGATGGGTATGTTGCGGCCTTGGCCATATTCTTGAGCCTCTGAAGGATATTGAGTGATTGCTTGAACGGACGGGTGGTGATGTCGCCGGTTATTGGCGGCTCTTCTTCTGGTTCCGGTGACGCCAGGCATCAGGGCAGCCAGCCTCAATCCACCGCTTCAGCGTGGGCTCGTGGATTCGCCGGCATCCTCCGATCTTGACCGCTCCAGGGAGGTTGCCGGTGCTGATTAGGCGCTCCACTTGACGCCGGCTGATGTTCAGTAGAGAGGCGGCTTGATTTACGTTCAGCAGCTCTGGGGCATCGGGGTCAGTGTGGGTACGGGTGGTCCTTTGACTCATCAGATGTGTTCCTTCGACTTAGGGCTTCGGCGAGACCGGAGAACGTCTCCGGCCGCCAAGAGCATCGTCGGAGCTGAATCAAATATTTTCCTGGATTTCGACTTCTGTAGGACCCTGGGAATCTCTATAAGCCCGAGGGGCCTTTCAACGTTGGCGGAAGTCAAATTGACATGCGTTTACTAGGACGCCTAGGTCTTTGCGACAAATTGATTTACGGCAACGCGAGTAGGACGTTTCCGTTGAGGAAAGCCCGACCTCCGACCTCCCATCCTATGGGCGCCGACCGTCCGTGCGGCTTACAGGGGAGCTTACAGGAGAGGTGTGCGGAAGGGGGCGTGAGCGGGCGGGAGATGGCGGAGGGGCAAACGAAAAGGGCACCCATGTGGGTGCCCTAAGTCGTTACTAGTGTCGCCTTTCGGCGGATATGAGCGGCTGTTGTCGGCCGCTGGCCAAGTGCCCCCCGATGGACTCGAACCATCAACCCGCTGATTAAGAGTCAGCGCGCCGATTCCGCCAAGCCGAAGCCCGCCAACACGTTACGGCTTTCGCCAAAGACCGTTGCCCACCATCTGCCCACCGACACTCGTCATAGCGAACCGCTCGATACGGACCTTGCGGCCCTTGTGGATGCATGGCCGACGTTGCCCCAAGCGCTCCGCGCCGGCATCATGGCGATGGTTCGCTCTGCGTGCAATCAGTGATGACAAGCCCCATAGGTGGCATAGACGGCATAGACGGCATGCCTTTTGGTCCCTGGCACCTATGCCGTCTATGTGCCACCTATGGGGAGCCGAGCCCCTGCGTGCAAGCAGCGAGGGAGAGTCGAGCCCCACTGGCTGGCGTGCGAGTGGGGAAGTTGCTTTCCCTCTGAGGGACCACCTACCAGTCGGCTTGGCCCCGCCGCGTTGCGTAGCCATGAGGTTGCGTAATCCCCCCGGCGACTGGTCGGTTACATCGCGCTACGGAACGCGTGTTCCTCTCGCTCCCGGAGCGCTTCGAGTTGCCGCAGCGCCCGAGCCGTGCCGCGCGTCAGGAGCTTCAACCGCCGGATGTCGCGCTCCAGCGCGTCCAGCTCAGATACCGCGTTCGGGCGCGGCGGCAATGTGGCAAGCCGCCTCCGATCCGGGTATCTGAGGCCGTGGCACCTTCGACAAGCCCACGACGCCCCGCCCGGTGGCCAGAACAGCGCCCGGCACTGCCGATTGCACCCCTGGCACACCAGCGTCCAATGCGTGTACGGCGGAATCCGCACCGGCACTTCGTCGCACCAGACCGCGCCCGGGTAGGGGTGGCCGATTTGCAACGTCCCACGAGCGAGACGGCCCGTAAAACGCTCGATGTCGGCCCTCAGAGGCGTGAAATCGCGGTCCCACGGTCGGTTTGTGCGAATTCCACGGTGTTCCGGCCCGAGTAATTCCACGTCGGCCGCCTCGTTCGCCCCCCACGTGGGGAGCCCGGCCTTGACCAATTGGACGATCGTAAGTGTCTGGCACATCTCGCGTAACGGTCGCTGTTGCCTCGCTGGCATCGATCCGCCTCCCCGGCCGAAACCGGCCGTCGCACTGGACGAAATCTCTCGGCTTTGTCCCAAAGCGCCTCCCCGCCTGTACAATCTTACCGTGGGTGGCGCGTCGGGTTCGAAACCGACTCGCCCAACGCGAGCCCGGCCGCGCGTCTCTCATCCTCTGGCGCACGGTCGGGCTCGGCCCGCCCAAGAGGATGCCCCGCCATGTCTGGATTGCTCGCGTGCCGTTTCGTGTCCCTGCCCGATCGCAAGCCGCTCGACATCCTGCCCCCCTCGTGGGAGTTGAGCGAGGCCCTATGCGACCTCACGGAGAAACCCCAGCCCGGCGAGCCCCACGAGAAGGCCGGGAACGTCATGGACCTCGTGACGCGTCACTGCCTGAACGCCCCGAGCATGGCCGTGGTGGGGCTGCCCAACCCCATCGAGGGCGATCCACGTCCCTTCGTGGGAGGCCCCTGGCGCTGGCCTGAGATCGTTCTCAACATCGTCGCGACCTGGCCGAACGATGGGCCGTGGCCTCACTGGAGCGGGTTCGTCGCTCGATGCGTGGCGATCTTCTCGGAACACATGCAGGCCCCGCTATGGGCGCTCGATCCCGAGAAGGTACGAGCGAGCCAGCAAGAGGACGGAATCCACGACGCCGACGCCTGGCTGTCCGCCGCCCCGCCCGAGCCCCCGGCCGTCGCAACGCCGAAGCCCCACGAGGGCGACCCAAAGCCCCGGACCTTGCCGAAGCGGTCGAGAGGCGACACGGACGAACGGGCGACCAGCGCGTACATGGAGAACCCTTCGCTCACGTTCAAGCAGTTGGCCCAAATCGTCAAGTGCGACCCATCGACGCTTCGGAACGCCAGACGATGCCCGAAGCTGGCGCGAGCCCGAGAGACGATCGCAAAACAGAGGTTGAACTACCACGCCGCCGATGTGTATCGCGACCGCGACGCCGACTATTAATGCAACACGAATGCAACACTCCCAAGATTTTTTTTCCCTGTGTTTCAAGCCGCCGAACGCACTTTTAATGCAACACTAATGCAACACTCGCCCCAAGGCGACGGGCCGCACTTCGCGATCCGAACCCATGAGGGCTACTCGATGCCACGTCGCAACCCGCCCCCGCAAGCAGACCCCGGAGTCACCGCCCAAATCTGGTTCGCTCGACTGACGCGAGCCGTCGCTGAACAAGATTGGCCGCTGGCGGTCTTGATGCGTGACGAACTCGCCGCGCTCGGGTGGAACGTCTCTGGAGACGGCCGCAAGCCCCGCCAGACGCGCCGCAAGGAAGGGATGGGCGAATGAACACCCCCGCCCGCACGAGCCCCGCCACGCCCGCCGTGGAGCGCTTTACGCTTCGACTGGATGAAGTCGCCGACGCGCTGGGAATCAGCCGCCGCACCATCGAGCGCGAGCGATCGGCCGGACGGTTCCCGAAGCCGGATTGCAAGATCGGCAAGCGCCCGCTCTGGCGTCCCGAGACGATCCGCGCTTGGGTCGCGAAAGGCGGTGTTGCATGAGCACGTCTGTATGTGGAACCGCAATCCGGTTGCTCGACATGGGGCTTTGGCCGATCCCCATCGTGCCTGGCTCGAAAGCGCCGATCGCCGACGCGACGGCCCCGAAGGGCGAGCAATGGGGGGTGGTCCCTTGGACCGAGCGCGACCTGCGCGACCTCTACGATTTCACGCCCGGCGCGGGGTTGGGGCTGCTACTCGGCCCGGCCGGAACCATCGTCGATCTCGAATGCGACGGCCCCGAAGGGCTCGACTCGCTGGCCAGCTTGTTGGGTGGCGAAATCGTCGAAACGCTGGGATGGTCGTCGACGCGCGGCCCCCATCACATCTTTCGGTACGACCCGCGCATGGGGCGCTATCCGAGCATCGTCAAGCATGCCAGCCTGCCAGGGTTGGAGATCCGGCTCGGCTCGACTGGCAAGGCGCTTCAAAGCAACTGTCCGCCGACTCTGGGGACCGATGGCGAGCCCCGAAGGTGGAACGGCTGTCGCGACGTGGCCAGCCTGCCCGAAGCGTTTTATGAGCGTCTGGACGCCATCACGGCGAAGCCGGGACGCACACCCGCCGCAACGTCCGCCGTGCGTCCTGACGCCACGGGGACGCCCCTGGAACGCTACGTGAGCCAGGCCGTTGAATCCGAGTGCGAGAAGGCGGCGACGGCCTTGGACGGCAACCGCAACGCGACGTTGAACGCCGCATCGTTCGCCCTTGGAACACTCGTGGGGGCTGGCGCCCTGCCGAGAATCGAGGCCGAACGGCGGTTGCTCGATGCCGCCGCCGGGTACGTCTCGACCGATGGGGAGCATGCGGCCGTGGCTACGATCCGATCCGGCCTGGACGCTGGCGAGCGCGAGCCCCGCGACCTGTCGCGCGTGGGGGCGAAACGCCCCGCCGAGTCGATTTCCCCGATTAAACCGATTAACGGGCGCTCGCATGAGAACGAGCCGAAGGAATGGGGGCCGCTTCGGATCGGCGAGCCCCCCTCAGTAGAGCCGTTCCCGTGCGACGTGTTCCCGCCGCCGTTGGAAGCGTTCTGCCGATCCGCCGCCGAGTCGCTGAACGCCCCCGTGGATTTCGTGGGGCTGTCCATGTTGACGACGGCGGGAGCGGCGATTGGTCAATCGGTCAACCTTCGTGTGAAAGGTTCGTGGCATGAAGCCCCGTTGCTGTATGCGATCCTCATCGCTCCGCCTGGCAAGGTCAAGACCCCAGCATCCCGCGCGGCGACCCGTCCTCTGATTGATATCGACAATTGCTTGCGTGATGACTCCAAACTGGTTCGCGAGCATTGGGAGGAAGCGAAGAAGGCCCATGCCAAAAACGAGAACGCCCCGCCGCCAGGCCCCGAACCGCCGCAACGGCGAGCGGTCGTCAAAGACATCACGCGCGAGAGTCTGTGCCTCGTGTTGCACGACAACCCGCGCGGGGTCTTGTGCGCCCCTGATGAGGCCACGGCTTGGATCGGCTCGTGGAACCAATACAGGGCGAAGGGCGGGACCGACGAACAATTCTGGCTGTCGCTCTACAGTGGCGATCCAGTCAGCGTCGATCGCAAGGGAGGGCGTGAGAGCGTCAACGTCCGGCATCCGTTCTGCGCGGTCCTTGGGAGCATCCAACCCGATTTGCTGGCCAGCTTGAGGGACGACCGGGGGCGCGACAACGGGTTTCTTGACCGACTCGTGTTCTCATATCCCGACGTGTTCCCACCCCGTGTGTGGAACGAGACCGAAATCAATGTGGCGACGGCCCGCGATTGGGCCGAAGCGATCGACCGTCTTCGTGCAGTCGAGATGAGGACGGTGGACGACCACCCCCGCCCCCGGCTGGCCGAATTCACCCCCGAAGCCAAGGCGCGATTCGTCCAGTGGTACAACACGAACGGCCGCGCCATGGACGAGCCGGACGCCCGATCGGGAGCGCTCTCGAAAGGCGAAGCGCGATGCGCTCGACTGGCCCTCATCCTGTCTCGGCTTCGCCTGGCATGCGACCCGTGCCAGGCGTTGCAAGACGCCGACGGCGCTCCACCCGTGGCCGCCGCCGATGTGGAAGGGGCGATCCGACTGGACGCCTACTTCGCCACACACCTGGAGCGCGCCCTCTACGGGATGAGTCGAGGGGCTGGCGATTCCGACGCACTGGCGTTGCTCGACTGGCTGAAGCGGCATCGACTGACCGAATTCCGCGAAGCGGACGTGACCGCCGACCTTCGGCGATTCCGTGGCGACCCAGCGGGATTAGGCGATGCCTTGACCGGCTTGACGCGACTTGGGGCGATTCGTCCGAAGCCGGAAACCGTCCAGCCTGGCAAGCGAGGCCCCAAGCCGAGCCCCGCCCACGAAGTGAATCCCGACTTGCTGGGAGCGCCGGGAATTACCGCTAATCCCGGCAATTCCCCGAGCGAGCCCACTTGTGAGCCAATTAGCGGTAATAGCGGTAATTCCCGGCGCTCTACCGTGTACTCAACTCCCGATGGCGAGCGGGAGGTATTCGAGCTATGACCTTGCATGACCTCATCGCGATTCTGGACGAACGAGGCGTCAAGCTGGGGGCTCGACTGGTTGTTGACGCCCCCGAGAACGCCATAACAGACGATGTGCGGGAGGCCCTTGCCGAGCATCGGGGGAGCCTTCTCGCGCGGCTCGGCAAGGCCGCCGAGTGGGAAACGCTGGCTGGCCAACGCTGGGGCGGGCCGACGACGTGGACCCCGACCCGGACGGCCGGAAGGAACGCGCGGCGATCCAATCCGAGGGAGGGCCGGTGAGCAAAAACCGGCGCGAATGCGCGTCATTTACTGGCCGTTTTGCGTCCGGCCCACGATAGGCCCTGACGCGCTGGATTGCACGCATTGAACGACCGACGACGTGACGATACTGTTGGGGACGGGAAACGAGGCCGTTGCGAGCGGCCCCGCCCCCTTGATTCGACCCTACCAGAATAGGAGACGAACCCGATGGCATCATACCGAAAACGCGGCCGAACGTGGTACTACAGATTCACCGACGCCGATGGAATCAAGCGAGAGGCGAAGGGTTGCACTGACCGGCGCGCGACCGAGGAACTTGCACGGCATGCCGAAGCCGAAGCCGCGAAGGTGCGAGCGGGGCTCGTCGATCCGAGAGACCTGGCACGGCGAGAGCATGCGGCGAAGCCGATCGGCGAACACCTTGACGCCTTCAAGGCTCATCTGACCGCGAAGGGGGCGAAGCCGAAGCACGTCGCCACGACCCTACAGCAAGCCCGTCGCGTCGTCGCCCTGGCTGGCGCGGTCAAACTACCGGACCTGTCGGCCGATCGCGCCCAAGAGGCGCTGAAAGCCCTTCGGGATGAGGGGCTGTCGCTGGGGACCGCCAACAGCCATCGCACGTCCATCCGAGGGTTCTCGACATGGTGTTGGAAGTCCGGCCGGTTGGCTTCCAACCCCCTGGCTGGCGTCTCGGGTTTCAACGCGAAGGAAGATCGTCGCCACGACCGCCGCACCGTCTCGACTGAGGAGCTACAGCGCCTCGTTAAAGCCGCCAGCGAGGGACCGGACTGGCGAGCCATGACCGGCCCCGCCCGCGCTCTGGTCTATCGGCTGGCCGTGGCCACGGGGTTGCGGTACAGCGAGATCAAAAGCATCCCCCCCGCCTCATTCGACTGGCGAGCCGAACCGCCCACCGTGACCGTTGAAGCCGGTTACACGAAGAACGGCGACACCGCCTCAATGGTCCTGCCCGACGACCTGGCAAGCGACCTGCGCCGCCATGTCGAGAACGAGCCCGTTGGCGAGCCCGTGTTCGCCCTCACGGACGATCGAGGCGCGACCATGCTACGGTCGGACCTGAAAGCCGCCAAGATCCCCTACAGGGACGGCGGGGGGCTGGTGTTCGATTTCCACAGCTTGCGTTGCCAGACCGCCACCTTGCTCGATGCCTCTGGCGTGTCGCCGCGCGTGGCCCAACGCCTCATGAGGCATAGCACGCCTGGCTTGACCGATCGCTACACGAAGCCGAGAGCCGTCGACCTGACCCAAGCCGCCCTGTCGCTGCCGTCCCTTCGGCCTTCCGAGGCCCCGCAAGCCGCCAAGTCGATCCTGCCCGCCACGGGGACCGATGGTCTTGCCCACCGGATCGCGGCCCCCTCTGAGGAGCCGAAGCCGTCCGATGCGGCGGATGAGTGGACGGAAGGCCAACCCATAAACAACCTCCGTGCCCACTATTTGCCC
>CALCIC010001003.1 GCA_937907405.1 uncultured Isosphaeraceae bacterium
GAAGGCCGGGTCGGGCTCCAGGGCGTGCCTGGGAGTCGACGTGACCCGATGGCGCGAGGACCCCAACAGCGAGGCCTGGGGCCAGTTCGTCTACGTCCGCGACGCGTCGAGCGGGCTGTTCTGGTCGGCGGGGTTCCAGCCCGTCTGCCGGCCCGCCGACGACGACCAGATCGTGTTCGCGGTCGACAGGGCGTCGTTCCGCCGTCGCGACGGCGAGATCGAGACGCGGATGGAAGTGGCCGTCTCGCCCGAGCAGCTCGCCGAGGTCCGCCGGGTGACGCTGACGAACCTGGGCGCCCGGCCGCGCGTGCTGGAGGTCACCAGCTACGCCGAGGCGGCGCTCGCGCCGCACGCCGCCGACCTGGCGCACCCGGCGTTCCACAAGCTGTTCCTGGAGACCGAGTGGATCGCCGAATCGTCGGCCCTGCTCGCCCGCCGACGGCCCCGGACGCCCCACGAGGCGGCGCTCTGGGCGGTGCACGTGGTCGCCTCCGACGACTCGGCGGCGGGAGGGGCCGTCGAGGGGGAGGTCGGTTACGAGACCGACCGCGGCCGGTTCCTGGGCCGAGGCCGGACCCCCGCCGACCCCGCCGCGCTCGACCCGGGCGCGACCCTCTCGGGGACGACCGGGGCGGTGCTCGACCCGATCTTCAGCCTCCGCCGCCGGGTCACGCTGGCGCCGGGGGGCTCGGTCGTGCTGGCCTTCACGACGGCGGTCGCCGAGAACCGGGCCGAGGCGCTCGCCCTGGCCGATCAGTACCACGGCTTCAGCGCCTCGGCCCGCGCGTTCGAGCTGGCCTGGGCGCACAGCCAGGCCGAGCACGGCCACTCCCCCTGGTCGCCCGAGGAGTCGCATCTCTACCAGCGGCTGGCGTCGCACCTGCTGTTCGCCGGGCCCACCCTCCGCGGGGGCGGCCGGAGCCTGCTGGAATCGACCGAGCCCGCCCCTCGGGTCCTGGCGCGGCACGGGCTGTCGACGGGACGGCCGATCGTCCTCGCGCGGCTGGGCGAGGCGTCCGAGTTGACGACGGCCAGGCAACTCCTCTCGGCCCAGGGCTTCCTGCGGCAGAAGGGCCTGGAGTTCGATCTCGTCCTGCTCGACGACGGCCGAGGCGCGCTCGACGAGCCGATGCGGGCCCTGATCCGCGAGGCCGGCGCGGGGGATTGGCTGGACAAGCCGGGAGGCGTGTCCGTGATCTCGACCTCGGCGCTCGACGACGCGACCCGCGGCCTGCTGCGCGCTTCGGCCCGGGTCGTGCTCGACGCCGCGCGCGGGCCGCTGGCGAGTCAGCTCGACCACCTCGAATGGGCCCCCGTCCTCCCCGATCCGCTCACCGCCTCTCCCCCGGACTCCCCCTGGCGCGACGCCCCGATCAACCTCCCCGACGATCTGACGTTCGCCCACGATCTCGGCGGATTCAGCGCCGACGGTCGCGAATACCTGATCCTGATCGACACCCCGGCGCGGACCGGCGCCGACCCGAACCTTCAACCGGGGCGCCATCCGCTGCCGCGCCCGGCGCTCGCCCCCATGCCCTGGAGCAACATCGTCGCCAACCCGACGTTCGGGTTCTTGACGACCGAGAGCGGCGCGCAGACCACCTGGGCCGTCAACAGCCAGACCAACCGCCTGACCTCCTGGAGCAACGACCCGGTCTCCGATCCGTCGGCCGAGGTCGTCTACCTCCGCGACGAGGAGGCCGGTCAGGTCTGGTGCCCGACGCCGCTCCCCATCCCGTCGCCCGGTCCGGTCCTCGTCCGCCACGGCCAGGGCTACTCGACGTTTGCACGCAACAGCCACGGAATCGAGCACGAGCTGTCGCTGTTTGCGGCGCCCGACGCCGCGGTCAAGTTCTTCCGGCTGCGGGTCAAGAACGCGAGCGGACGGCCGAGACGGCTCTCGGCGACGGTGTACGCCGAGTGGGTGCTGGGCGCCTGCCGCGACCAGTCGGCGATGCACGTCGTCACCGAGCTGGACGCGGCCACCGGCGCGATCCTGGCCCGCAACGCCTTCCGCGACGACTTCGGCGACGGGGTCGCGTTCCTCGACGTCGACCGTCGCCCTCGAACCGTCACCGGCGACCGGGGCGAGTTCATCGGCCGCCACGGGTCGATCGCCAACCCCTCGGCCCTCGGCCAGGTCGAGCTCTCCGGTCGCGTCGGCCCGGCCCTCGACCCCTGCGGCGCGATCCAGACGAAGTTCGACCTCGCGGCCGACGCCGAGCAGGAAGTCGTCTTCCTACTCGGTTGGGCCGAAAGCCCGGCCGAGGCCCGCGACCTGATCGTTCGATCCAAGGAAGAAGGCGCGGGGGCCGTCCTCGACCGCGTGAAGGCGCGCTGGGACGCGATCCTCGGGACCGTCCAGGTCCGCACCCCCGACCCGGCCTTCGACCTCCTGCTCAACCGATGGCTGCTGTACCAGACGACGAGCTGCCGACTCTGGGGGCGGACCGCGTTCTATCAGTCGGGCGGGGCGTTCGGCTTCCGCGACCAGCTCCAGGACGTGACGGCTCTGTGCCACGCCGCCCCCGAGGCCGCCCGCGCGCACATCCTGCTGGCCGCCTCGCGGCAGTTCGTCGAGGGGGACGCGCAGCACTGGTGGCATCCGCCGGGGGGCCAGGGGGTCCGCACGCGATGCTCGGACGACTACCTGTGGCTCCCCTACGTCGTCGCCCACTACGTCGCGACGACCGGCGACCGGACGATCCTCGGGGCCGAGGCCGCGTTCCTCGAAGCCCCCGCGCTGGCCGTCGGTCAGGACGACGACTACCGGCGGCCGATGGTCTCAAGCCAGTCGGCGACGCTCTACGACCACTGCCTCCGCGCGCTCGACCGCTCGGGCGAGCGGGGGGCGCATGACCTGCCGCTGATCGGCTCGGGCGACTGGAACGACGGGATGAGCCGGGTCGGCGTCGAGGGCCGGGGCGAGAGCGTCTGGCTGGCCTGGTTCCTCAGCGTCGTCCTCCGCCGGTTCGCCGAGGTCGTCGAGGCCGAGGGGGACGCCGATCGGGCCGCCGGTTATCGCCGACAGGCCGTCGACCTGATCGAGGCCGCCGAGCGCGAAGGATGGGACGGCGGCTGGTATCGTCGGGCCTTCTTCGACGACGGCGCGCCGTTGGGATCGGCCGCGAACGCCGAATGCCGGATCGACTCGATCGCCCAATCCTGGGCGGTCATCGCCGGGGCCGACGCCGGGCGCTGCGACGCCGCCATGGCCGCCGTGCTTGAGCATCTCGTCCGAGACGCCGACAAGCTGATCCTGCTGCTCGCCCCCCCCTTCGATCGGTCGACTCCCGACCCCGGCTACATCCAGGGCTACCCCCCCGGCGTCCGCGAAAACGGCGCCCAGTACACGCACGCAGCCGCCTGGCTTGTGAAGGCCGCGGCCCTGTCGGGCAAGGGGGATCTGGCCGTGAAGCTGTTTGGATATCTCAATCCGATCAACCACGCACTTTGTAAGGACGACGTCGCCCGTTACAAAGCCGAGCCCTACGCCCTGGCGGGGGACGTCTTCAGCAACCCGGCGCACGTCGGCCGAGGGGGGTGGAGCTGGTACACGGGATCGGCGGGATGGATGTACCAGGTCGGCCTGGAATCGATCCTCGGCTTCCATCGCCGGGGCGACCGTCTGACGATCACGCCGACGATCCCCGCCGGTTGGGACCGCTTCCGGATCGATTACCGATATGGATCGACGACCTATGAGATCGAGGTCGTCAGGTCAAGCGAGCGCGACCAGGACGTCCTCGAGATCGTGCTGGTCGACGACGGCCGAACACATCAAGTGCGGGTGGCCTATTAAGGTGGCAAGCAGCCTTCCCCCCCGGGCTGACGACCCGACGCGTTTTGCATGAGGGAAGACCGTCGGCGAGTCCGGATTCGAAATACCAGCCCGACGCGCCAGCGAGGGTTCTCGACCATCAGCCCGACGCGCCAGTTTTGATGTTGCGCTGTTTTCGATTCGATCGTACGCGAGGCGTGGGCCAAACTCCCTTCTCCCCCCGGGAGAAGGTGCCCGAAGGGCGGATGAGGGGC
>CALCIC010001004.1 GCA_937907405.1 uncultured Isosphaeraceae bacterium
GCCCTCGACGTCGACCTTCAAGAAGTCGACCCGAGCGATCGACTCCTCCGCAATGATCTGGGAAAGCGTCTTCAACTCGCATTGGGCCGGGACGACCTTCGATTCAGCCCTTCTGATCAGCCAGTCGAGCGCCCGGGTTGCGATCGGCCGAGGCAATCGCCTCAGCCATCGAGGAGTCATCGATTGGAACGGCGCCGGCGGGTCGGACTTCAGCAGGGACGCGACGAGCCGTCGTCGATCCGTCAGACCTCCCGGTTCGAGGGACGAGAGGGCGGAGGCGAGTGGACGGTCGTAGAAGACCGCCTCGCCGGAATGGTCGGACAGGGCGCACCGCATGGTCCTCACCGGCGACGCCGGGAAGTGCTCGAGAAGATTGCGCTCGAGGTGCCCGTGGGCGAGAGGCCCCGGCTCGACGGCGATCAGATCGACGTCGCCTCCGCAACGCTGGAGCACCTCCATCGAGAAGAGTCCGATGTTCGCTCCGACGTCGACGACCGTCATGCCGGGCGCGAACCTGACCCCGTAGTTGAAGTAGTCGAGGATCAATTGATAAAGCCGCACGGTGTTGGGAGTCGCCCCGTGCGCCGCCAGGCCGTTGGGCAACGTGGTTTTTTGACGCTTGCGATGCATCGAGATCAACTCCTCCCGCCTGTGGGGCTGAGGCCCCCGACTGATTGGACCGTCGGCTAGACCGCGACGGAGCCGTCCGATCGGACGACCGCCTGGGATTGTCGCCTGGAAGGGGCGGCCCCTGGTTTCCGGCGGATCGCATAGAGCAGGGACACCGGGGATCGACGCTCCTCGTGGGTCCGGTCGATCGCAACTTCATAGCCTCGCTCTTGAAGCCACTCCGACATGCCGTCCGCTCCCGACTCCACGTCGTGGACCTCCACCACCAGTTGCTTGATCTTCCCCCAGTCCGCCTCGTCGCACCCTCGAAGAACGTCCCACTCGCTCCCCTCCACGTCGATCTTGAGCAGGTCGATCCGGTCGATCCCATGGTCGGCAACGATCTTCGAGAGGCGGGTCAGCGTGCAGAGGCGGTCCTTCTTCCGAGAGGCGTAATAGAGCAGGCCGCTCAACCCCCAGGAGCGGAGCTTCTCGCGGAACGGTTGCAGGGGGGCGCGGTCGTGGGCGGATCTCTTCCGGCCCATGCCGATCAGATCGTCTCTCAGGTCCGCCCAGCGCTTCTCCAGGCGGTCGGGGCAGGAGGTCGAGAAGCAAGGGAGGTGTGGGTAGTACGTGAACGCCGCTTGGCCTTCCCGATCCGAGAGGCCGACGTTGCGCAGCAGGATTCGCTCTTCCATGCGGCTCGTATTGAGGCGCAGGAATTCGAATATGTCAGGGATGGGCTCGAACGCGTAAACGGCGACGTCCCGCAGAGTTTCGCCCAGGAACAGAGAGAAGAGCCCCAGGTTCGCCCCGACGTCCAGGACGACGTCCCCTTCGTGGAGTTCGACGCCGTTCCTGAGATAGACTTGTTTTGTGAAGATCTCGTCGAAGAGCAGGCGCGCCTCTCCTCGGCTGCGGCCGTGAATCATCATCCCGTTGGGCATGCGAATCCTCATCACGATTCTCCTCGTCGAGGAAGGTGGTCAGCGGGCGAGGGTCGTCGCCTGCGCGTTCGGCGTCGACGTTCGCGGGACGAGCGACTCCAGCAATTCGGCGGCCCCGACGGGCCCGGGATGATCGGCCATGATCCGGGCGATCCGCCGGGCGTTGATCCGAAAGCTCGGTTCGTTCAGCACGCGCTCGACGGCGGCGCGGAGGCCGGCGGGCGTGCAGCGTCGAGGCGTGAGCCTCAGGCCGACGCCCGCCTCGACGACGCGCCGGGCGTTGTCCGGCTTGTCCCAGTGGGTGGGCACGATGACGAGGGGGACGCCAAGCTGCAGCGCGGTCAGTACGGTGCCGGCGCCCCCCGTCGTGACCAGGGCGGAGCAGCGAGGGAGCAGGTCGCTGTGGCTGACCCACCGCTCCACCCGGATGTTGGGGGCGAGCGGTCCGAGCCCGAGTTCGTCGGGGTCGCGCTGGGAGCCGGTGGTCAGAACCGCCTGCATGGGGAGGTTCGCGAGGCCCTGGGCCGCGGCTCGCAGTACGACCGGGTCTTGATAATGCGCCGTCCCCTCGGTGACGTGGACCAACGGTTGGTCCGACGGGAGTCGGTCCAGCCATTCGGGGGGCCTTGCGTCGTCGGCCTTGTTCCACACGCAAGGCCCGACGTAATGGACGCTGGGCGGGAGGTCGCGGCGGCCGTAGTCGATCTCGCGCACGCTCGGGATCAGGTAGAGCGGCAGGCTCGCCATGTGCGCGTTCACCGAGCTCTCCATCGGCCTCAGCCCGTGCGAGGCGCGAACGAGATTGACGTGCCGACGGACGCCGACCGCCAGGACGTCGCCGAGCTTCGTCACGGCCCTGGCCAGCAGGCGGGTCCGCAAGGTCCGAGGCGACGGCAGCCCCGGGCCGCCCGGCGGAGCCTCGGGACCAGGGATGAGGCACCCCGTCAGGGTCGTCAGGATGGCCACCGGCACGGGGGACGTTTCGCCGAGGATCACGATCGGCCCCCACATCCCGGTCTCGGCGACGATCACGTCGGGCCGCCATTCCTCGATGATCTCCTCGACGTCGGAGACCTGCTCGGGGAGCGTCCCGGCCAGCCAGTCGCGGAACGCGCGGAGCAGCAGGCGGGGCGAGTGCCAGCCGAGCGTCGCTTTGGTCTCGGCCGCCTGGACCGCCTCCCAGATGGGGCCTTCCCGAAGATGCTTGAAGGGGAACAGCGCGACGCCCTGGGCCTCGACCACGTCGCGCGTGCTCTCGCTGCTGTAAAAGGCCACGTCGTGTCCGCGGGCCTTCAGCGCCTTCGCAACGCTCATAAACGGATTGATATGGCCCACGAACGGCCAAACGGTGAACAAGAACCGCGCCATCTCGCCCTCCTACTCCGATTTGATGTGGTCGTGCGTCGCCTTCGTCATGGCCGTGGACGCGGCCGGGCGTGGTGCGGCCAGGACGGTCGCCCCCGGCTCCGAACCGTGGGGAGCCGCGGCGGGCGCGGCGGCCGAGCCGTTTTTGATCTGGCGGAGCAACGTCCCGAAATAGATCCAGTCGAAGAGCCGATCGGGCATCAGGCCGCGCAGCGCGACGGCGGCCGAAGCCGGTCGTCCGACGACGTATCGCATCCGAGGCCGTCGGCTCGTCAACGCGCGGTGTACGGCCTTGGCGACGTGTTCCGGCCTGGTCTTGCGGGTCTCCACGAAGCGGTCGGCCAGCGCCTCGTGGTTCACGAACATCGCGTGATAGGGGCTCGCGGGGTCGAGGGCGCCGGCCGCGTTCCCCCGATTGACCGACCAACGCGAGGTCTTGACGATCCCTGGTTCGATCAGGATCGATCGGAGGCCGAACGGCCGGACCTCCAGGTCGAGCGACTCGCCGAACCCCTCCTGGGCGAACTTGGTGGAGCAGTACGCGCTCAGGCCGAACGTCGCGATTCGGCCTCCGACCGAAGAAATGGTCACGATCCGGCCCCGCCCGGCGGCCCGCATGTGGGGGAGCGCCCGGCGGGTCACGGCCATGGCGCCGAACACGTTGGCTTCGAAGACGTCGCGGATCTCGGCCATTTGAAGATCCTCGAAGCACCCGCGCAGGCCGATTCCGGCGTTGTTGACGAGCCCGTAGACGCCTCCCCCGGATTCGACGACGGTCTCAACCGCTCGGTCGACGCTCTGGGAGTCGGTCACGTCGAGCTGGACGACGGTGAGATCGACGTCTCTCTCTTCAGCCGCTTCGAGCACGGCCGGCCGATGTCCGAGGTCGCGGACGCCCGCGAAGACCCTGAAGCCGCGACCGGCGAGGTGGAGGGCCGTCTCAAGCCCCAAACCGGTCGAGCTGCCGGTAACCAAAACAGTATCCATGCGCGGGCTCCTCATACGCTCAACCGCGCCCTGCGAGGCGCGACGCCGGGACCGTTCTCCACCGCCGAGGGGGGAGCCAAGGATTCGATCAGGTGTTCCACGACGGCCTCGGGCTGCTCGAGCGGCCCGAAATGGCCCCACTCCGACGAGGGCAGCATGACCGAGCGGGCGTTGGGAAGATGTTCGAGCAGGTAGTCGTGGCTGCCCAGGAACGCCGAGCCCTCGGCGTAGACGAGATGAACCGGCGCCTCGATACGAGGGATGTTCTCGAGGGTCAAGTCGCCGACCACTTCGTAATCGCTGGCCAGGGGGGTCGAGTCCAGTACTCGCAGGAATTTCTCGGGGTTGCGCGGCAGGCCGCGAAGCGGCCCCCATTTCTTGGGCAGGCTCATGCTCCGCCGGATCATATAGTTGAGGTCGCAACGATGCTCGGGGGGCACCGTGACGCCCGACCGTTCCAGCACCGTGATCCAGTAGGTCCACCCGACCCAGTCGTCGCGGGTGCGGAGGTGGATCAGGGCCGGCAGCGCGGCCTCGACGGCCCCGACTTGAAGAACGCGGTCGGGATTGCGAAATGCGAAGTAGAGCGCGACGTCCGCGCCGTAGCTGTGCCCCACGAGGTTCGCCCGCTCGACTCCCAGTTGATCCAGGAGGCCTTCGAGGTCCTTGGCCATGTCGGTGGCCGTGTAGCCGGAGGGGGGCATGTCGCTGTAGCCGTGCCCCCGGAGGTCATAAGTCAGGATCCGGAAGTGGTCTGCGAGCATGGGGACGATCTTCAGGTGCCACACGGCCAGGTTGCCGGTGAGACCGTGGATCATCACGAGGTCGGGGCCGCTCCCGGCACGCTGATAATGGAGCTTCAGTCCGCTTTGAAGGGTCGCCTTCGGCATTCCATCCTCCTCGTCGTTTATTCCAGATACCCGAGGGCCGAGAGTCGTTTCAGAACGAGTTCCTCTTCTTCCGCGTCGAGGGCGGACTCGAGGCCGATGGGCTCGTGCGCCGCGATCGCCGTCGCGGATGAACGGACTCCGGCCGCCGTCGCGAACCGCCTGGGCGACGATCCCGATTCGAGCGCCTGGAGAGGGAGGCGTCCCGAAACGTCGTCGGGGATCGGCACCCCCAGGCTGTGGAGCACCAAGGGCGCGACGTCGAGCAGAGAAAGCTCGGCGACGGCCGCGCCTCGCTGGATGCCCGGGCCCCTGGCCAGGAAGACGCCCTCGGGACGGTGGGTGCCGGCGGGCTCGCGCCTCCGCCCCATGACGGCGTCCGACCGGAGGATCGACACCACGGCGTCGCCTTCCAATCGCACGGTCAGGTCCGGCGCCCAGGGCTCGAACGGGCCGGCGAAGACGTCGTCGCGCGCCCAGACCTCGGCCACCACGGGACGACCGGTGTCGGGATGCCGGAGGTTTTTCAACGCCTCCACCAGCTCGCGGCGGAACCGATCGTAGGATTCGGCGGGCACGCCTCCGGACCCGTCCGGCCCGCGGGGGACGATATGAATCCCCTGACTGCTCGGCGTGGCGGCGTAGGCCAGCGTTCGTTCCCAATCCATCTCGAAGACGTGGCGGGCGATCTGATTGATTCCCACCTGGTGCGTGGCGTCGGGTCGGGCGCCGCGATCGCCGGACCAGGCCAGCCAGCCCTGCTTTTCAAGCCAGGCGTTGATGTAGAAGATGTCGGAGGTCGGCCCGAATCCGTGATCCGACGCGAACACGACGGTCGCGTCGGGCCCGGCGCCGGCGACGATTTCGGCGATCAACCCATCCAGCTCGCGGAAATAGTTCCTGCAAGCCCAGTGCACGTCCCGCTCCCAGGGCGTCGGCGCTTCCGACGCGAGCGCCGGGTCGAGAAACCGCCAGCACAGATGCTGAAGCTTGTCCACGCCGTCGAAGAGAATCGCGCTGAAGTCCGCGGGCTCCTCCCGCATGAGGTAGAGGAAGATCTCGGTCCAGCGTCGCTCCCGGCGCGTGTGCAAGGTGATCCAATCCAGATACTCCTCGTCGGCGCACCCTTCGAGCACTTTCTCTTCCAGCTCCATGTCGTGGGACAGTTCGCGCGGCTTGAAGGAAGGGAGTTCCTTCAAGCGATCGAAGAGGCCCGCCGGCCGGCAGCCCAGCCGAAGCTGCCGCCAGGGCATCCAACCCCCCGGCACCAGGCAGCCGTTGAGCAACGGCGGGGGGAACATGAGGGGGAAGTTCAGGATGTTGCTTCGCAGTCCGCATTCGCCGGCCGTCGACCAGATCGTGGCGGACTGGACGTCGTGCGACGTGGTGAACCGGAAGTACCGACTTTCCGGCGCCTCCTTCTGGAAGAAGTCGAACACGCCGTGTTCGCCCGGCCGTTTTCCGGTCATCAGCGACGTCCAGGCGGGCGGCGTAAGCGGAGGAACCACCGAGCGCAGGGTCGCCCGGACTCCCTCGGCGACGAGGTCGCGGAGGAAGGGCATGACGCCGTCGGCCATCAAAGGGTCGAGGACGGTGAACGTCGCCCCGTCCAGCCCGATCAGGATCGTCTTGGCCATCACGCGACGCCTCCGGGCGCCGTCGCCCTCTGCTGCCGACAAATCAGATCCACCAACTCGCCGATGGTGACGTCCCGCTGTTCCCCTTCCTGCTTCCCCATCTCGGCGAGAAACTCGGAGAACGGCAGTTGTCCGTAGCGCTCCTGAAGCTCCGATCCGAAGATCACCAGGTCGAGCGAGTCCATCGCGAGATCGCTCAGGAGGCGCGTCTCCGCCGTGATCTCGCCCGAGTATTCCCAATCCCCCGAGAGCTCGGTCATGAGGCGGAGCGATTCTTCAAGAATTTGCTTATGCGTGAACATCATGGTTCCTCCTCTGTTCGTTCGACCGTCTTCCGGTCTCTGGGTCGGTCCTCGCCAGCGCCGGCTCGTCCGCCGATCCGACGTCCTGGCACAACGTCGCCGCCACCACCGAGCGTTCGTGAATCGAGGTGAAGACGACCAGAGGCGAGGACGCGAGCCGTGGACGGCCCTCGGCCAGCTCATCGGCGAGCCGGACGAGGACCGCCTCCGTCTCCCGCGCCACGCCGGCGATCGAGATGAAGCCTAACGCGTCGGACGTCTCCACTCCGAGGGCCTTGGCGACTACCTGTTTCGCGCATCGGCCGCGAAACCACCATTCCTCAAGGCGGTCGACCGACCCATCCTCCAGCACGCGCAGCTCCGCTTCCGACAGGACCGGCGCGTCGGCCTCCTCGCGGCGGGTCGTCAACGATTCGGAGTGGATTCCCATGTACGACCCGTCCTCGGGTTCGATTTCTCCTCGGGCGGGGAGGATGCCGACCAGGGCGACCGCCAGGTGCGCGTCCAGTGAGATCGAGACGACGAGTTCGCCTTCGAGCTCACTCGCCCAGGCGCCGTCGGCAGTCAGGCGGCCCTGTTCGTCGGAGCTGATCGCAATGTCGGCAAGCGGCGGTTCCAGTCCCAAGTGGGAGCGGAGCAGATCCCGCGCCGCCTCCTTGGCCGCGGTCCGCCCGACCAGCCATAGGACCTGCCCGGCCTCCGGGGCGGCCAAGCGTCGAAATTCCTCGCGTTCAGCGCGACTGAGCACCTGATGCGCCCACGCCCGACGCCATAAGCCGAGGTCGGTCGGCAGACTCGTGCTGAGTCGGCGACAGGCGAAGAGCCTCGGGTCGGGGAAGTGTTCGGCCGGAGTGGGCCATGGCTCGGAGATGTCGCCCCGGGTCGGCAGGATGAGCGGGTGGAACCTTGGCGGAAGATCGAATCGCCAGTCCTCCCACCCGAAGATCCGAAGGAGGAGGCGGCCGTCGTCCGCGACGATCTCGACGTCGGATCGAAGCCGGCGGTCCCCTTCGAGTCGTATCGACGCGGAGCAACTGGGCGTCGCGCCCGCCGGCAGGTTGGGTCCGAAGATCTCGAACGACTCCAGACCGGAGGGGAAGATCACCTTGCCGGTGGTCAGTCGCTCCGCCGTCCAGAAGCCGATCACCTGGCCGGCCGCGTCGAGCAGGATCGGATCGAGGACGAAGTCGGGATGGAGTCGGCCGTCGAGCAGTCCTTCGAACGGAAGGACTCTGAGCCTGGCGAGCGAACCATCGTCGGCGACCTGCTCGATGGAGGCGACTCCCCGCCAGCACGGCCCATGAAACATGACGTCCTGGTACAGCCGCTCGGGCCGGAGGCGCGAGGGACTGCCGTCCCGAGGGCCGATCGCCGACGCGGGAGGCCGCGGGGGGTCCCCATCCGCCAGAATCACGGTCGCCTCGATCGCCGGGTTGTCGAGCGGCGTCCCGCCCCGACGGTCCTCCGTCAGGTTCCGGATCTGGACGGCCACCCGGTCGGGGGCTCCCGGTTCGAGCCTGGCGGTGACTTGCAACTCCTGCGCCCCGTCGTCGAAAGCAATCCAGCGGAAGGCCCGGAGGCCGCGGAATCCCACGACCGTCCGGCTCGGCGCCAGGAAGGAGGCGGCCTCGGCCAGGACTTCCATGGTCATCGTCAGCGGCATCAAGGGGAGCGCCAGAAGTTCCGGATCGACGTGCGACACGTCGCGGCCGAGAGTGTGGTCGCGGAGGTAGAGATCGGTCGCCGGGTCGAAGACGCGCCGGGCGATCAACTCCTGCCCAGCCTTTCCCGAAACGATTTCGCCTAGCAGCGGGAACGGTGTTTTCCTCGGGGAATGGTCGCGAGCCGCATCCCGCGGCGAGGTCCTGGGCTTGACGGCCGTTCGACCGTTCGAGCCAAGGCCGTCTTGCCGGACGTGATCCGGAACGACGTATTCGCTCATCGTCCGCAGGAAGTCCTGAATCATCGTGTCGCCCGATCCGCCGTTGGAGGCTGCGCGCATGGCCGCGGGCCTCGTTGGGGGAACGGAAGCATGGCCGTTCGTGTCGAGCGGAACGGACGCCGTGAGCGCCGGAGCGCGCGATTCGTCCCCGAGCGGGCCGGGCGATGCAACTCGTTCGGCGGCGGGAGGGTCGTCGCCATCGGCGAGCGATCGGGGCGACGTGGGAGCCGGCCGGTTTCGGGGGTCGCGAGCCTCGGCCCGCAGCCGAACCGCGAAGTCGTCGGAAACCCGCATGGCCGGAAAGCCGGTGGTAAGCTTCATCGCGGCGCGAGACGGCGCCCGGAACGCGACCGCCGACTGACCGTCGAGGTCGACCCGGCGGACGTTCCGCCTGCAATACAGATAAGCGAGATCCATGTCCATCCCGTGAGCGGCGAGGATCGCGACGAGATGGTTGAGCTGCATGATCCCCGAGCGTCTTTGGACGTTGGCCGGCACGGCGCAGAATCGCCGCCCCCGTAGGATGTCGTCGACGAACGAACTCAGGTTGCCTCGAGGGCCGACCTCGACGAAGATCCGCGCGCCGTCGTCGTAGAGGTTCTCGATCGTTCGGCGGAATTCGACGGGGAGCATCCAGTGGTCGGCCATAAGCTTGCGAACGGCGTCGGGGTCCTCCGGGTAAGGCGCCGACGTCGTACAGGAGTAGATCGGGACGCGCGCGGGGAGGATGCGCGCCTCATCGAAGATCCGCCGCAAATGTTCGACGTAGGGTGCGAACAGGGGCGTGTGATAGGCGCGATCGAAATTGAGTTTCTCGGAGATCAAGCTCTGCCTGCGGACGATCGCCAGCGCCTGCTCGCAGACCTCGTTTCCGCCGACGAGGACGGCCTGGTGAGGGCAGTTGTCCATGGCCAGGTAGATCTCGCCGTCGACCTCGCGCGCGATCGCCTCGACGCGCCGCCGATCGGCTCCGACCGCGAGCAGCACGGCCCGCGGCACGCCGAGCAGGGAAGCCTCCTCGTAATTCTTGTAGAGCTTCAGACAGAGCTCGAAGAACTCCTCGTTGTCCGGGTCGAGGACCCCCGCCGCGCGGAGGGCCGAGAACTCTCCGGTGCTGTGTCCCACGATGACGTCGGGCCGAAGCCCCAGCCCCGACATGAGAGTCAGCTCGGCTTGATTGGCCGTCAGGACGGCTTCGACGGCGCCGACGATCTCCCAGAGACGCTCCTCCACCCGGCTCCCTGCGCCTCGCGACGATTCCGGCCTTGGGAAGAGGTAGTCACTGGGTACGTAGCCTCGCGGGTGATCGAAGTAGACGCGGTCGATCTGGTCGAAGCATTCTCGGACCTCCGGGAAGTGGAGGCAGAGGTCGGCCAGCATGTTCGGGTATTGCGAGCCCTCCCCGGGGAAGAGGAACGCGAGCTTGCCCTCGCGTCCCAGCGGCTCGGCGGCGAAGTAGACGCCCGAGACGTCCCGGATCTGGCGGCATCCGTCGGGCGCGGCCAGTTTCTTGACCGCCCGATCGAGCTTCGCCCGCAGGTCGGGAATCGAGGTCGCCACGACGGCCAGCCGATACGCGACGATCTCGCCGGAGGTCGTCAGGTTCCGGTTGAGCGTGTAGGCGAGGTCGGCGAGGCGCATCGACCCGGCCGCGGCCTCCAAAACGTCATCGAGCCGCCGCGCCAGCCCCTGAGTCTTTTCGAGCAATTCCGCCGGCGACTCGGCCCCCAGGATGCAGACCTCGCTGTCCCAGTCCGGCAGATGGCCGGAGAGTTCGTTCTCGGCCGGAGCAGACGAGGCGGTGCGGAGGGGATCGCCGTGCACTTCCA
>CALCIC010001005.1 GCA_937907405.1 uncultured Isosphaeraceae bacterium
CGCCCAGCGACGTGACGTCGGGCGACTCGCGGTCGAACTCGTCCTGGATCGGTCCCACCACTTCTTCAAGCACGTTCTCCAGCGTCACCATGCCGACGACGCTGCCGTACTCGTCAAGCAGCATGGCCAGGTGGACCCGGTTGCGCTGGAATTCGAGCAGCAGGTGGTCGAGCTGCAAGGTGACGGGCAGGTAAGGCGCCTTGCGGGCGATCTGGCGGAGGTCGATCCGGCCGTTCTGGCAGTTGCCGCTGCGGAAGACGTCCTTGACGTGGATCATGCCGATGACCGTCGTGAGATCGTCCTCGCAGAGCGGAAACCGCGTGTGACCCGCTTGACGGGCCAGGCGGAGGTTCTCTTCGAGCGGCCTGGCCAGGCTGAGATAGACGATGTCGGGGCGAGGGATCATCACCCGCCGCGCGGTCTTCTCTTCAAGGTTGAGCACGTTTTCGATCATGATCCGCTCGCCGCGCGAGAGGTGCCCCCCCTCGACGCTCTCGGCGAGGATGTGCTTCAGCTCCTCTTCCGTGTGCGACACCTCCTCGGCGTTGGTCCCTCCCAACCCCACCAGTTTGAGGGTGAGATTGCTCGCCGTGTTCAACAACCAGATGACCGGCCAGAAGAGGTAGGCGAGCAGCACCAGAGGGGGGGCGGTGATGAGCGACACCACCTTGGCCGCGCGGATCGCCAGGCTTTTGGGCGCCTGCTCGCCGAGCGCCATGTGCAAGAAGGTCACCAGGCTCAGCGAGGCGATCGGCACCAGCGAGATCGAGATCCCCCACACGGCGATCTGGGCGTGTCCCAGGCCGATCAGGCTCAGCCCGTGCTCGACCACCGGGTCGATCCAGACCTCGATCGCCCTCCCCAGCGCCAGGCTCGCGACCGTAATGCCGATCTGAGCGGCCGAGAGGTACAGATCGAGCTGATCGAGCGCCTTGCTGGTCAGCTTGGCCGCCCAGTTGCCCTGCTCTGCAAGTTGTTCGATCTGGCTGGTCCGAACCTTCACCAGCGCGAACTCGGCGGCGACGAAGTAGGCGTTGATCAGGATCAGGCCGGAGATGATGAGAAAATGTGACATGTCCATGACGGACGCAAACGCTTCCTCCCGCTCGCCCAAGCTTCGTTCCAATCCCCACGACGCCGAACCCCGAGGATTCTATCCGATCGCCGTTCCGACGACACTCCCGAAATCCGCGCCTGAGAAGGCCCTCGAACGCGGCGCGCCCTTGCAACCGTCCTCGGGGGCGGCCGAATTCCCTGGCGGCCGTCGGGATCGACGATCCGAGCATGCCGCTACCGTCACGAGTATCCTCGATTACCAGCCCGACGCGCCAGCGAGGGAACGATCGGCATGGGTTGCGACGAATGCCCCGAGGTTCCCGAGGCGGTCCCCTCGCTGCCGAGTCCGGCTGGTATTCCGCCTTCCAAAGTCCCTTGGTCTCGCGCGTTCGCCGGGAGGATTCGCCACACCCTCGGCCTCGAACCCCAGACAGCCGCTTGACGGCCGACCGTCTCCTGCTTTACGCTGCAAAGCACCCGATGCGCCTCGGGCGCGTCGATCGGGGGGATTCCGCCGGCCTTGCTCGTTGGAATGAACGATCGTGGAGTGGACTTGAATGGAGCTTCAAGAGGCCTTGACTCAGATCACCGAGATCCGCCTCCAGATGGCGCGGACGGAGGTGTTTCGCGGTTATCGGGCGGTGCCCGCGGCGTTTTCCGGGGCGTTGGCCCTGGCCGCCGCGGCGATCCAGGCGTTGGTGATCGTCGAGCCGTTGCAACATCGGGGGGCCTACCTGAGCCTCTGGATCGGGTCGGCGGCGGTCAGTGGCGGCTCGGCGGTGATGGAGATGTTGATCCGGGCCCGTTACGCGCGGTCGCCGTTCACCCGCGAGCTGACGGCGATGGCGATGGAGCAGTTCTTCCCATGTCTGGCCGTCGGCGCGCTGGTGACGGTCGTGATCGTACAGGCCGCGCCGGCGAGCGTCTGGATGCTGCCGGGGCTCTGGCAGTTGTTTTACAGCCTGGGGATCTTCGCGACCTGCCGTCTGCTGCCCCGGTCGATGTCGGCGGTGGCGGTCTTTTACGCCCTCAGCGGCCTGGTCACGCTGACCCTGGCGCAGGGGGACCGGGCGCTCAGCCCCCTGGCGATGGGTATACCGTTCGGCGTCGGGCAGCTTCTCGCCGCCGCCGTGCTCTACCGAACCCTGGAGCGCGATCATGACGCCGCCTAAACCCAAACACGACGAACCGACCGGCCGCTACGCCTACGACGGCCTCGAACGCATCTTCCACGAGAAGGCGCGACTGGGGATCATGACCTCGCTGGTGACCCACTCGCGCGGCCTGATCTTCTCGGACCTCAAGGAGCTTTGCCAGCTCACCGACGGCAACCTCAGCCGCCACCTCCAGATCCTCAACGAGGCCGGCTTCGTCGAGATCTGGAAGGGCTTCCACAAGAACCGCCCGCAGACCCTCTGCCGCGTCACCGACGGCGGCCGTCGGCGGTTCCTCGAATACATCAACGTCCTGGAGACCGTCGTGCACGACGCGCTCAAGGCGGCCGGGACCGCCGCGCCGAACACCAATCTCACCGAGGGCTGGTCCCCCGTCTGACCCAAGGCGCTTCGAGCATGCCAGACGAACCGTGGCGCGCGTCCCTCGATCACGCTTTGGAACGCAACCGCCTATCTCCCTCGCATCGATTCGTCCAGCTCGCGACGATCGGCCTCGACGGTCGGCCCGCCGTCCGCACCGTCGTCTTTCGGGGCTTCCTCGGCGACTCGCGCGAGCTGATCTTCACGACCGACGCCCGAAGCGCCAAACGCACCGAGCTCGAGCGCGTCCCGGACGCGGCGCTTTGCTGGTACTTCGCCGAGACCCGCGAGCAATTCCGATTCTCCGGAGTCGTTCGACTGGTCGATGTCTCGACCGCCGAAGCCCGATTCCAAGAGGCCCGACGCGACGTCTGGCGGGGGCTTTCCAACGAGACCCGCGCCAGCTTCGCCTGGCCCACGCCCGGCGCGCCGCGCGTTCGCGAGGTCGCCTTCCCGACGACTCCGCCGGACCCCGACCGGCCGCTCGACGACTTCGCCCTGATGATCTTCTCAATCCGCGAGGTCGACCATCTGGAACTGGATGGTGATCCTCAGCGGCGTTGGCGATACGTTCTTCACGACCACGGGCGATGGTCGACGCGCGAGGTCAATCCTTGACCGCGTCGCCGGGCTGATCGGGCGTTTCGAGCTGTTTGAGGAAGGCGTCGATCCCCGCGCGAACGGCCTCGGCGTCCTGTTCGCCGGAGCCGCCGCCGGCGCCGACGCCGCCGATCACCTGACCGTCGACGATCACGGGCACCCCTCCTTTCAACGCGGTGATCCTCCCGCCGCTGGCCGCCGCGGCGTTCTCAAGGCCGATGTTGAGGATCGGGTCGGGGTCGGTCGCGCCGGGCGGGATCGGGCCGGTCGGCTGGCGGAAGGTGGCCGCGGAGACCGCCTTGGTGATCGCGGTGTAGCCGCTCGCCGGTCGCGCGCCGTTCATCCGGTCGAAGCTCAACAGGTGGCCGCCGTCGTCGACGACCGCGATGTTCATCTTCAAGTCCATCTCCAACGCCTTCCGCTCGGCCGCGTCGAGGATCACTCGCGCGCCTACCAGCGTCAGCTTGACCTGATTGCGGATCACGAGGGCCGTCGGGGAACGTTCGGGAGGGGCGGCGGCTTCCAGGGGCAGTTTCTTTTCGGCCGCGGCCGTCGCGGACGCCGTCGCGATCGCTCGGACGCCGTCGATGAGGCCGCTGTCGAAATCCTTCTCGCGGAAGGAGTCCGAGAAGGCCAGCCGGACCGAGTGGAGGGTCTCGGGTGAGAAGGCGTCGCGGAAGTTGGTCGACGCCAGCACCTCGATTTTCATGTCCTGCTTGGCGACGAGGACGAGGACGCCCTTGAACGCCGCTCGTCTCGCCAGGCGGATCGCGGCCTCGCCGATCGTCTCGCCGCCCTTCAACGACTCGACCGTCTCGACGACCGCGACGACGCCGAAGTCGCGGGCGAGCTTGTGGAGCGATTCGTCGGCGTCGCGGATCGCGGTCTCGGAGAAAA
>CALCIC010001006.1 GCA_937907405.1 uncultured Isosphaeraceae bacterium
CTGACCGTACAACCTCGGCATGAGCAGGAGCGACCCCGCCATGACCAGCCCGACGCCCAGTCCGTACCGTCGCGAGAGGAACTGAAAGCCGATCGCGATCGTCAGCGCGAACTCGATGACGGACGCCATCCGCCGCGCGGGGACGTCCTTCATCCAGTTCCCGAACGCTTCATACGTCAGTAAATTGAGCTGGCCGGCCAGCGGCGGGTGGAAGTTGACGCCGAACCGCGCGTAAGGCCAGTAATAGATCAAGGCGTCGGGATCGAGGAGCTTCTGAACGTCGCTCCACGACCGCGCCCGGGGCCACTGCTCCCACCACTGGGCCGAGAACACCTGGCTGTACCGATACGCCGGCTCGTCCCAGGTCAACCCCAGGTCGCCGGTCGTCGGAACGAGGGCCGCCAGCGCGGCCACGAAGACGAGGACCGGTGCGATCCAACTTCGATCCGGCGTCGTCGCCGTCTGTTCCTCCGGCCGCGGCTCCGCGTTCGAATGACTCGCCTGCATCGCCCGTCCCCTGGTCCCTTCGGTTCATCCCCGAATCATGATAACATCGGCCGCCGAGGATGCTCGATCCCTCCCGGCGCGAACCTGAATCGACAGGCTCGCGTCAAACGCCCGCGAGCGCCGCAGCGCGCCCCACGACCACCCTCAGAGCAAATATCATGGCCGATTCCCTCATCGATCGCTTCCGAAAATGGTTCGAGTACGAAAAGCAGGCTCACGCCACGGTCCTGGCGTCGCTCGAAACCGTGCCCGAGGCCGGCCGCGACGGGCCGGAGTTCCAACGCGCGCTGTCGATCTTCGGCCACATGATCGCTGCGCGTCGGGCCTGGCTGGGACGGCTCGGCCTGGCCGCCCCATTCCAGGGCGCCCTGTTCCCCGCCGAGGTCGATCTGGAATCGCTCAAGGACGACGTCCACGAGGCGGAACGGCTCTGGACCGACGCCTACGCCGCGCTGGACGACGCCGCGCTCGGCCGCGTCGTCGAGTATCAGAGCTTCGACGGCAACCGATTCCGCAACACCGTCGAGGAGATCCTGACCCAGCTTTTCACCCACTCCTACTACCATCGCGGCCAGATCGCGATGCTCGTCCGCGCCTCGGGCGGCCAGCCCGCCGTCACCGACCTGATCTACCTCTGCCGCGAGCCGATCGCCTGACTCGAGACTCTCGGAATTCGAGCGCGAATCACAACCCAGCCCGCACGTAGATCGGATTCGCGTAGATCCACCCGCGCTCCTCGCCGCCGAGGTCGAGCCAGCCTTCCACGCGGTAGACGCCGGGCTCGGCCACGTCGTATTCGAGCGAGTCGCCCGACCGACTGACGAGTTCCCGACCGTCCCGGATCAGCCGGATGCGGCAGGCGACCGGAAACGAGGCCGACAGCCTCAGCCCCGGCCTGAACGCGACCTCGCTTCCCATCAGAACATCCGGATCGACGAGACCGAACCGGAAGCCGCGGGGGTCGCACATCCAATCGTGGCTGACGTAGGCTCGACCCTCGCGGAGCGCCTCGCGGACGGCCGGCTCGGTCAGTTCGGGCGCGAAGACGTGGGTGCTCACGTTCTGGAACGAGCGGTGATAGGGGTCGAGGTCGACCCGCGCAAGCACGTCGCCCGGCTTCCGTCCCTTCGTCAACGTCCGAATTCCCGGCCGGAGCAGGGCGGTGACCGTCCGCATGTCCTCGTCCTTGTCGACGTTCGTCCCCACCCGCACCGAGCCCTCGTCGATCATCTTCACGACCAGAACCTGATTATGGTGGCAGTCGTTCGCCGCCACTCCAGTCAGCCTCCGCGACTGGGTCTCGCGGTCCCACTTGGACAGGTACGCGGCCGGGTACTCGACGTGGAACGCGAACAGCTCGTCGGGATAGTTCGCGAGGTCCTCTTCCAGCGCGCGGAGCGAATCGGGCGCGGTGACCTTCAGGATCAGAGCCAGCATACCGGCGGCGTCGCGCTTGGCGTCGTAATGGCGGTTGTAGATCTCCTGTCCGGTCAGCCCTTCCATCGGATGGTCGAGCCGCTCCTCGATGTGCGACAGAAAGATCAAGCCGCCGTCGGCGTTCACGGCCGAGACGAAGCCGGGCAGGGGGGCGTCCATCCGGTCCATCACCGACTTCATCGGGTGGACCAGGAACCCCCGAACCTCGGAGCCCGGCAGGAACAGCACGCCGTCACGCAGACCGCGCCAGCTTTCGGTCACGAAGTCGCGAGGGGGCCGATAGTGATCGCTCAGCAAGATCGCGTCGACCCCGGCGCGCTTCGCCTCGGCGAGGATCTCGACCCGGTCCCCCCCGGTGTGCGCCGAGTCCTCGGCGTGCGCGTGCAGGATGGCGCGGTAGTCGTGCAAGCCCGCCGGCGGATCGAGCGTCCGCCTCGTCGCGGCGATCCGGGCGACGGCCTCGCGCGCGGCCTTCAGTCGACCACGATCAAGACGCTGCGCCGACGTGACTCTCGGCGCCTGATCGGCCTGCTTCGGCTCGTCCGCCCACGTCACACGACCCGACGCGGCCAGCACGAAAGCCAGCAACGCCCGCGCGCGCATCGACCCCAACCCGCGTCCGGGGACGAACATCGTGATCCTCGTCGTTAAGCCCCGGCCGGCCCCCTCACGTTTCGAGGCGGCTCCGAACGAGCCCGATTCTCGCAGGCGGAAGCCCGCGATGCAACGGACCGTCGGCTGGCTGAATTCGACCAGCCGATCGATGAGACGTCGGATGGTCGACGTCGGTCACCACCGCGCCCCTCCCTTCCAGCCGGCCGGCTCTGGGACCGGAACGTTTGATCGCGGTTCGGCGGCGCCGATCGAGCCGTGGAAACATCCCTATCTCCTTTTGGGATATCGACATCAGCCGGACGCGCCGAATCACGGCCTCGATCCGCGTCCGCCAAACCAACGGCGGATGCTTTCAACTCCCACCCACCCCATGTGTTCACCCCATGATATCACAGACATCCCAAAACCCCCCATCCGTCTAACGATAAAACGGGACCTAACGAGATTTCGGGGGGACTGGCTAGACTTTTCCGGGAAAGCCCCCCTTGGGGGTTGGCATTTCGAGCCCGATTATTTACCCTACTCTACGGTCATGCCCAGGAATTACCTGGCCCCAATGCATGGTTGATCGACGGTTCAGAGAATCCAGTTCGGTCGACTCAAGTTTTTCTGGAGAGTTCACACATGAAACGGCACCTGATGACTTTGGCTTTTGCGGCGTTGGCCGGCTCGTTCGTTCTGGTCGGCAGCGCCCAGGCGTGCCACAAGAAGAAGGTCGCCTGTGCGGCCCCAGCCCCGGTCTGCGCCCCGGCCCCGGTCTGCGCCACGGCCCCGGTCTGCGCCCCGGCCCCCGTGGCCTGCGCCCCGGTCAAGAAGCACGGCCACGCCTTCAAGAACCCCATGAAGGGCATGAAGCTCGGCTTCGGCCACGGCCACAAGAAGGCCGCCTGCGCTCCGGCCCCGGCCCCTTGCGAGCAGGTCGTCTACTCCGCGCCCGCCCCGGCCGCCCAGTACTTCGCCGCCCCGGTCTACGCCGCTCCCCAGGCTTCCGGCCAGACCTACGCCGCTCCCCAGGCTTCCGGCCAGTATTGAGCAACTCCCCCCACGGCTATCCCTCACCCTGAAACGCCCCCTTATGCGTGGCGTCGGGTGACGGTCCGCCCCTAATCCATGCAGCCGGGTGAGAAGCGAGCCGTCGCTTCCCGCCCGGCTCTCATTTTTACGGCTT
>CALCIC010001007.1 GCA_937907405.1 uncultured Isosphaeraceae bacterium
ACCTATGACACAGAAGGCAGCCCGATTCCATTCCCTTGGTGAGAAATCCGGGTTAACACGCGTGGACTGCAATGAGCCCCGGGGACTTCCCCAGGCGAACCCTCGCTCGCGCTTCGGGCTGACGATCAAATCCCGGCGTCGCCGCCGGCGGCGTCCTAATCAAAAGTGTCGGGTCGTCAGCCCCTGGGGAGAAGGGGGCCGAAGGCCGGGTGAATGTCGGTGGATTCGCAGGATTGCGGCGAGCCCGGCCCCGACTCGGAAGGGAACGGCTTTGTTTAGGGACGCGTCCCCGACCGCGGTTCGCTCGACCGTCGGGCCTTGTCCAGCAGCAGGACGAGGCGGCGGCCGACGGCCTCGGCCCAGACTTCGGCGCCGGCCGGCGAAAAGTGGGCGTCGCCGATCGGCGCGTTGTACAGCGGGCTGCCTTGCGGCCTGCGTCCGGCGCGGTCGGCTTCGAGGATCGAGGCTATGTTGCGGTCGACGAAATCATCGGTCGGATCGAGATACGATTCGCTGGGCGCTTCGAGGATGTTCGAGATCGATCCAGGGTAATAGCCGGCGAATCTTCGTCCATTCATCTGGTTTTCGATCGGCGCGGAGACGACGAGGAGAATGTACCCCCGAGTCCGGCAGAACTGCTGGATTTCGGACAGCCAGTAACGGCCTTCGTCCCAGTCTCCCACGCCTCGGGCCACCTTGTCGGCGTCGCCGAAGTCGTTGGCGAAGACGCTCAGCACGACGAACCGGGGCTTGAAGCGATCGGCGAACGCGACCAACGCATAGTAGTATTGCTCGGGAGAATAGCCGAGGCAGCCGGTGTTGAGGATCGAGACGCTCGCCTTTTCGTGCTCTTCAAGTTGGCGCTCAAGGCAGCGGGGCGGAGTGTGATCGTCGTCGATGAACATGCCTTGCATAAACGAATCGCCCAGGACGATCCCCCGGAGCGGGGCCGAGGGATCGGGCTCCGGTCCGCGGAGGCCCCATGAGTTGGTGGTCTGGACCGACGTCTCGACGATGATCCCGCCCGAGCCCTCGAGCACCTTGGGAAGCTCGGGGCGGTCTGGGACGATCAGAAACGTCAGCGGAGCGCCCTTGGGGGAGATGTTGCGCACCCAGATCGACCGCGTGTTCGGCCGCAGGCGGTACGAGCGGCCGGCGTCGTCGGGCTCGAAGACCGTCGAGGGCAGGAGCAAGGTCTGGTCGTAATTGCCCCAGCGAAGGAGGCCCGCGTCCGGGTCGCTCCCGGCGAGCCGGAACAGCCGCTGGATCGGCTCCTCCATCTTCGGAAACGCCGCGCGGAACAGCCGCGCCGCGTCGTCGGCCGCCTGGCGACGGTCGCGGTCGTGGCGGGCCTCAATCTCCTCTCGCGGCACGGGCAGGCCGACGGCCCAACGCGCCGACTGCCGCGCCCGATCGGCGACGATCTCCACCAGGTAGCGGCCCCGCGCGAGCCCCCCCAGAACTCCGAGGACGACGATCAACGTCGCTGCCGCAATGCCCCTCTTGAACCGTCGCTGGAGCCGCCGCGACCGTTCGACGAACCCAAAAACCCGCTGATCGGACCGGGGGGGCCGCCGCAATGAAAAGAAACGCGCCATCCGAACCCTCGCAAGCGAAATCAAGCCGTGCCGTCGGCTTCAGAATTCGCCTATCGTCTCTCCTCCCGACCGCGTCGCCAAGCCCCGCCAGACTTGCGGATCGATGGAATCGCGAATAAATCGAACTCCCCCATCCATGAAACGGACGTTGACGCCCTCGGGATGACAACTCCGGGCGGTGCAATCGGCGAGCGGGATCTCGGCGATCATGGCGGGCAGCATCAGCAAGAGCAGGATCCGGTCCCAGTGCTTCGTGCCGGGCTGGAAGCGGCTGCGCGCGCGATAAATGACGGGGTTCACGAGCGCCAGGATCAACGCGGAGGCGCCGTAGACGATGATGAGGAAGCTGATGAAAACCCAACCGGGCGACCAGTCGAGGCGGCCAACGGGCAGGAAAACGAGCGCGATCAAGGCCAGCGGCAGGCCGATCGCATAGGCGGCCGCGGCCCTGCGGGACATGGGTTCGGGTTCGGTGACGGTCATCCGCTTGATTCCCCCTCAAGGCTCTTCGCGAAGCTCAAGTCGCCCCGACGACGACGACCGTCGCGTTCGGGACGGCTCGGACGATCCGATCCAGGAGCGAGGGGCCGAACCAGGATCGCCACCAGGGCCGCAGGCTCCGCCCCACGACCACATGGGTGATGCCGTACTCGCGGGCGAACCCCGCCACGGCCGAGGCGACGTCCTTGCCGCGGAATTGCATGGGCATGCCGTTCGCGAGACGGGCCTGGCCGAGCGTGTCGGCCACGCGCCGCTGCGTGGCCGCGTCCACCTTCTCGACGCTCTCGCCGGGCGTCTCCACGTACACCGCGTACCACGGGGCCCCC
>CALCIC010001008.1 GCA_937907405.1 uncultured Isosphaeraceae bacterium
CCGCCGATGAGGCGACGGATCGCATAGGGGCCGATCCGCATCGTCTCGTCGACGTCGAGCCAGCCGAACTTGCGAGGTCGTCCCGAGCCCATCGTGCCAAGCCGACTCTCGAGATCGACCCAAAACACGTGACCTTCAACAACCTGAAGGTAGACGTGACGTCGGCTCACAAGTCGGTGGTCGAGCGGCACGTCGGCACGTTGGTCGCGGCCGATCAGCGCAAACGGCTGATGCAAAAGTCGAACGCCGGTCTCCTGGGCGCCTTCCGCCTCCACGGCGAGCTGGAGAGCCTCGGGCATGCGACACGCGTCCAAGAACGACTTCATTGGAATCGACCTATTCGTATCGCCAAGAACGGGAGCCGTCACACGGTCTTCGGAGCGGCGAAACCAGCGAATGGTTTGGTCCCAACTCGACCGGATTCGCGAAAGCCGCCGCGCAACGCCCGTCATGCCGTCGATAACCACGCGACGCCGCCCCCTCTAGTGTACTAACCCTGCACCGTTCCGGCAAAACAGACGGAATGTTTGAGTTCTTCCAGGCAAATCGGTAGGCTGGCCGAGAATTCGAGGACGCGACCGGCACGCTCGAATCCGCGCCCGTGGCACGTCGACGGTCCCGACGGGGGCTGACGCGCCGAGTTCTAACGTTGAGGACCAACAAGGCATGTTCCGCAAAGGCATCATTCTCGCGGGGGGCGCCGGCACCCGGCTTTATCCGATCACGCGAGCCGTCAGCAAACAACTGTTGCCGATCTACGACAAGCCGATGATCTATTATCCGCTGTCGACCCTGATGATGGCGGGAATCCGCGAGATCCTACTTATCTCCACCCCTGAGGATATCGGCAACTTCGAGCGCGTCCTCGGCGATGGAACCCAGTTCGGCATCTCCATTCAATACGCCGTGCAGCCCAACCCCGGAGGTCTGGCTCAGGCCTTCTTGATCGGCCGCGAGTTCATCGCCGGAGACAACGTCGCGCTGATCTTGGGAGACAACATCTTCCACGGGCAGGGCTTCCAGGCGATGCTCGACCGAGCCGGCGGCCTCGAATCAGGGGCGACCGTGTTCGCCTACCCAGTGAAGGACCCCGAGCGTTACGGCGTCGTCGAGTTCGACGACCGGGGCGCGGCCCTTTCGATCGAGGAGAAACCGGAACGGCCGAAATCGCATTATGCGGTGACCGGACTTTACTTCTACGATCATCGGGTCGTCGACGTGGCCTCCCGCTTGAAGCCGTCTCCGCGCGGCGAACTGGAAATCACGGACGTCAATCGGATCTATCTGGAAGAAGGTCGGCTCCGCGTCGAGATTTTCAGCCGAGGCTTCGCCTGGCTCGACACCGGGACGATCGATTCGTTGATCCAGGCGGCCAACTACGTCGAGACGATCGAAGCGAGGCAAGGCTTCAAAATCGCGTGCCTCGAAGAAGTGGCCTATCGCCAGGGCTTCATCGACGCCGGAGACCTGGAGCGACTCGCCCAGAAACTTCCCAACGACTACGGGCGATACATCAGGGAGTTGGCGCGGGAGACGCCCCCTCCCCCGGCTGGAGGGGCGGCCCGAAGCTGATCCCCAAGCACAAGGGCCGACGACGGCGGGCCGGGGGTCGCAACGATCCCCCCGGTTCGCCGTCGCGGACGCGATCCGATCAATCCAGGGCGCTGACGACTTGCTGGTAAACGCCCAATTCCAGCGGGTGCAGATTTCCCTTGACCAGCCCCAACGTCCGGGCCTTCTCCAGGCTCTCCTTGGCCGCCGGCTTGTCGCCCGCCTCGAGAGAGGCCTGGGCGAGATGGAAATACTTGACCGCCGAGGGGGCGATGGCCACCGCGTCCTCCAGGTCCCGGATCGCCAGCTTGCTCTCGCCGGCGCTCAGGTGGACGATCGCGCGAGTGTCGAGGAACTCGGGGATCGGCCCTTGAATGGCGATCGCGCGGTTGATGAGTTCGAGCGGCACGGCGCTCTTCTCGCCCTTGAGGGCCATGAGCCAGGCCAGGTTGTTGAGCGGAACGACGTCGCCGTTGCTGAGGGCGATCGCCCGCCGATAAAGCGCCTCGGCGTCGGCGTACCGATTTTGACGCTCGCGGATGTTGCCCATGGCGATGAGGAACAGCGACGACTTGGGATTCTGCTGGATGCTGCGTTCAACCCAACGGCTGACCCGCTCGACCTGGGCCGCGTCGATCTCGGTCTTGGCTGAGAACAAGACGTCGAGAACGGTGCTCACGAGCGCGCCCGGGTTGGGCGTCGAAGTCCAGAGGGGATCGCAAACGTCGATCGCCTCCTTGGCGCGTCCCCGCCTCCCCAGGAACGCGACGTACTCCAGCCGGTCCTGTAACCGCGACGACGCGGTGGCGTTCAGTTTGAAGAGTCGCTCGGCCAGGTCGTTCTGCTCAAGGTCTTCGGCCAGGCGGGCGGTCGCCAGGGCCAGGACGGGCGACAGCCCCGGCCGTTCGGCGACCGTCTTGAGCTTCGCGACCGCCTCGTCGATCCGACCCTGAGTCTTGTCGAGGCGGGCCTGAAGCGACAGGACGTTGAACGCGTCGGGTTGAATCGCCTTGAGCTGGTCGATGAGCCCCTGCGCCTCCTCGGCCGCCTGACGGTCCTCGGCCGATTTAATCTGCGGGATCAACTGCGCCGCGTACTGCACGAGGATCGCCACCCGGCTGTTGAGTTTCTGAGGCGTGTCGATCGCCTTCGACTCCTCGAGCAGTCGCCGGTACTCGGACTGAGCCTTGCTCCATTCGCCGTTGGCTGCGTAAATTCGGGCCAACAGAAACTGGTCCTCGGCGGTCGACACCCGGTCGTTGTTCAGCTTCTCCAGGATCTCGACGGCCTTCTTGCGATACGAAGGGGTCTTCTGAGCCTCGTAGATCCGGGCCACGACCCGAAGGTCCTCGGGCGTCTCGATCGGCTTCGAGTCGGAACCGCCCGAGGGGTTGAAGATGGCCAAGGCCTTGATCGCCTGGGGGTAGTCGCGTTGGAGTTCGCTCCGAACCACGTAGCTCAGGGCCAGCGTCCGCCTCGCCCAGTCGAGGTCGGCGGCGTTGAAATCGCCAGGTCGCTTGAGCACTTCGGTCAACAGGGACTCGACCTCGGGGAGTTGGTTGGTTCGGAGCAGGAACTCGGTGGTCGCCCGTCGCAGGGCGAATTCGCCGGGCTTGGCGGCCTGGGCCTTCTCGTACCAGGTCTTCGCCTCGTCGAACCAGATGGCTTTCTGGGGCTCGCGCGTGGCCGCCTGGTAGCCCTGGCCGATCAAGTCGGCGCACTGGGCCATGGTCATGGCGAGGTTGTCGGCCGGGACCGCTTTCTGAAGATCCTTCACGGCCTGTTCGGCCTTGTCGATCTGCTTGCTGGAAACGAGGTACTGGACCAGGGCGACCCAACGGTTGGCGTCGGAACGATCCAGAGCCACCGCCTTGTTGAGTTCCGCCTCGGCCTCGTCCGGGCGCTTCTCCGCGAGCAAAAGCTGGACGAGCAAGATGCGTTCGGCGAAACTGTCGGGACGCGCCTCGACCCGCTGGCGGACGATCTCCAAAGCGCTCTTGTAATCCTTGTCGCTGATCACGCTGTTGAGGACGGTGCGTTCCAGGCCGCTGAGTTCGCCGTTGCCGCTGAGAATGGGGACCTTGTTCCAGAGTTGGGTCACTTCGGCGGTGCGTCCCGAGGCGACCAGCATCTCCGTCCCGCGGCGGACGACCGCCAGATTGCGCTGGCCCATGTCGACGGCCTGGCGATAGAGGTCGGCGAGGCGGCTCTGCCGTTGCTTCTTGTCGTTCTCGTCGGTGGCGAGTTTCAGGTCTTCCTCGTCGAGCTTCGCAGTCGCCAGGGGGATCACCGACCAATCAGGGCGGCGCGCGCTGAGCTCGGCCAACATGGTCCGCGCCTCGGATCGCAACCTCGCCTGCTCGGCCGGGTCTTTCTTCACCTTCGCCTGCCAGATCTTGTACTCGACCTCGCCGTACCGGGCGTTGTTGCTCTCAGGCCCCTCGATCCGCCTGATTTCCGCGAGGGCCTGTTCGATGAACGCCTTGTCGTCGGCCTGGATTCCAAGGCTGAGCAGCAGGAGTCGGGGCTGAAGGTCGTTGGGCGCCATCGAGGCCGCCTGCGCCATGAGTCGGGCGGCGCCGGCGGGGTCGTCCCTGCGCGACAACTCGGCGGCGACCGCCTGCAACACGTCGACTCGCTGCTCGGTGGGAAGGGCGTTCAGATTCTCAGTCACGGCCGTCAGGGCGGCGGTCGTATCGGGGCCGCCCCGGGCCGCCAGGATCTTGGCTCGCGCGATTCGGAATTCGAATTGATCGCCCAGCTTCGCCTGGGCGTCGTCGAGGACCTTCAACGCCGCCGGGAAATTCGTCTGCAAACCGGCCAGGGCCGCCCAGAGCGACGCAACGCCTGGTCCCTTGGAATCGCGGCCGACGGCCGCTTCCAGCACCGACTTGGCCTCCGACGACTTGCCCTGAGCCTGAAGGACCCGCGCCTTGGCGAGCACCGGCTGCGGGGCCTGGGGCGCGTCCTTCGCCGCGAGGGCGATCAAGTCCTCGATCTCCTTCCAGTCGCGTCTCGTCTCGGGGGTCCGCTGATTCCGAATCAGCAGTTGATCCACCAGAAGCAAACGGACCTGGGGCACCTGGGGCGCCAGCTTGCGATACTCGTCGATCGCCTGATCGACCTCGCCCTGCGCGGCAAGGTCGGCGATCCATTCGACCCGGACCGAGATGTTGTTCGGGTTGTCGCGGACCGAGCTGTTCAGGGCGGCGCGCTGGCGTTCGGGATCGCCCAGGTGGGCGTAGCACCTGGAGATCAGGTCGTTGACGCTCGCCCTCAAGGCGAGTTGGTTGGAGAGGTCGAGCGATTGAAGCTTCTCGACCAGGATCCTCCTCGCGCCCGTCCAATCCTTCATATTGACGGCGTAATACGCTTCATAATAATCGAGATATTGAGGATTCAGGCCGATCCGCGCCATCTCCACGATCTGCGCCTTGAGTGCGACGGTGGCGCCGCGCTGGGCGAGCTTGTCGGCGAGGCTGATCCGCAATTCCAGGCTGTCGGGCACCTGTTCGACGCCTTGCAGAAGGATCTCCTCGGCGACTTCCGGCTTGCCGGATCGGTATTGCTCGATGTTCGCCAGCATCATGTAGATCGAGACGTTCCTGGGGTCGGCCTCTCGGCCCGCCTTGAGGATTCGCGCGGCCTCCTCCAGGTTGGGGGGCTTGGCCTCGGCGGCGACCCGCGCCAGTTCCAGATAGATCGAGGCTTCCTTCGGCGCCAGCTTGAGGGCCTCTTCATAGTCGGCGACGATCTTCTTCATGGCTTCGGGAGACGAGTCGAACGCCCTGAGATAGCGGCCTCGCACGAGATAGCTGTGATAGTTCTTCGAATCGGACTGGACCATCTCCTCGATCGCCTGGTCGGCCTCGGCGGTCTTCTTGAGGCGTTCTCGAAGCAGAGTCGCCATCCGCTGATAGGCGTCGAATTTGTCGGTCTCGGGCACGCCGTGCGCCAGGGCGCTCTTGTACGAGGCCGCCGCGGCTTCGTGCTCGCCGAGGGTTTCGCGGCAGCGGCCCATCAGGTACTCAAGGGCGCCGTCGTCGGGCTTGGCGTTCAAGAGGATCTCAAGGTTGTCGCGGCCCAGGCGGGCGTTCCCCCCTCCTCCGTTGGTGGCCAGAATCTCGGCCAGCAGGCGCCGCACGTCCAGCCGTCCGGGCTCCCGGTCGAGAATCTGGTTGTAGATCGCCTGGACCTGGCTGAGCCGGGCCGGTGTCCTGGATCCCTTGAGCAGGACGTCCGCGAACTTCAGCTTGGCGTCGAGGTCGTCGGGAAACACCTGGACGTGCTGGATGTAAAGCTGCTCCGCGGTCTCCAGGTCTCCGCGCTCGACGGCCCGTTCCGCCTCGGCGAGGTTCGCCCCTCCCAGCCGAGCCACCTGGCGACGCTGAATCAAAAAGACCGAGACGATCGCCAAGACCAAAACCACGGCCACGACGGCCAGGCGTTTCACTGTCTTCGGCCCCATGAGAAATCCCTTCTTGTTCGCGGTGCGGAGACCCCGATGCACGTTCTCACTCAGAAATCCGCCGCCGAAACACACATGCAACCAATTTCATAATCCAGCCGTTGCGTCATACGTCGATGCGAGGCATGCGCGACTGTTAAACCTAACATAGTTCATACGAACCGAGGTTCGAAATCAGGACGACCCGATTTCGACTTCAGTTCCCCACGGTCGGACCGCGCGGCCGACGACGGCGGCTCGGCTCGTCCACCCACGATTAACCGGACATACCTGACGGTTGGCAGTCTCGGGCCACCCGCGACCCCTCCCCGGCCGATTTTACCTGAC
>CALCIC010001009.1 GCA_937907405.1 uncultured Isosphaeraceae bacterium
CTCAACATTGGGAACTTCGGGACGTTCACCGTCACCGGCGTCGGGTCGGGCGGCACGGTGTTGACGAGCCCGCGTAGCTCGGACGTGCTCAGCGTCTACTTCGTCGGCACGTTCACGCCTGGCGCCGGCCTGCCTGGCGTCACCGCCGGTCTGGCCAGCGTCCTGGTGAACTACGGAAGCGTCCAGGGTGGAGTCGTCTCTCAGGGCATCACCCTTCAGGCTCCTCCGGCCGTGCCCGAGCCCGCTTCGGTCGCTCTGGCCGGCATCGGTCTGGTCGGCCTCGGTCTGGTTCGGGTGCTCCGCAAGCGTTCGGTCTGACCGAAAACGGTATTCGCAATCCGATGCTCATCATCAAAGGCGGCCGATCCTCATGGATCGGCCGCCTTTTCTGCTGCGTTGCGGGATCCTGGAAATCCCTCCCGTTCTGGTGGAGGTGGACGCCTTGGTGTAAATTGGCAACATACGGACGGGTGTTGGGGGCTGCGTGTTCGCGATCTCCGCGTCTCGCTTCCTACTTCGGAGTCGAGTCCATGTTTGAGCTTGCGTCGATCCAGAAGAGCCTTCGAGAGTTCGGCGTCGACGGCTGGCTCCTCTACGACTTCCGAGGCGCCAACGTCCTTGCGCGTCGGGTTCTGGATCTGGAGGCTCGACCGCCGGGCTCGCGACGGTTTTTCTACATGATCCCGGCCGAGGGGGAGCCTCGGGGGGTCGTCCACGCCATCGAGCCGCGGGCGCTCGACCACCTTCCGGGGCCCAAGACGGTCTACATGTCCTGGCAGGAACTCGACGCCGCGGTCGCCTCGCTGATCGATTCGAAGCGTCGCGTCGCCATGGAGTACGCGCTGAATCTCTCGAACCCCTACATCTCGAAGGTCGACGCGGGGACGATCGAATTCGTCCGAGGGCGCGGCGTGGACGTGGTTTCCTCGGGCGACCTCGTCCAGGTCTTCGAAGCGACCTGGGACGACCACCAGTGGAGCCAGCACCTGCGGGCCGAGGAGCAAACCACGGCGGCCTTCGACCTGGCCTGGCGGTTGATCGCGGATCGGACGAGGAACGGCGGCGACGTGCGTGAGACCGAGGTCCAGGCGGCGATCCTCGATCATTTTCGACGCCATGGGCTGACGACGTACAGCCCGCCCAACGTGTCGGTGAACGCGAACAGCGGCGATCCTCACTATGAACCGAATCCGGGGCGGGATTCGGCGATCCGGGCCGGCGATTTCGTGCTGATCGACCTGTGGGCGAAGGTCGACGAGCCTCGGGCCGTTTACAGCGACCTGACGCGGGTGGGATTCGTGGGGACGAGCGTACCGGAGAAATTCGAGTCGATCTTCAAGATCGTGGCGGCGGCCCGCGACGCGGCGATCGATCTCGTCAAGGCCGCCTACGCCCAGGGACGGCCGCTGCGCGGCTACGAGGTCGACGACGCGGCGCGCAAGGTCATCGACGCCGCCGGCTTCGGAAGATGCTTCATCCACCGCACGGGCCACAACATCGGTCAAGAGGTCCACGGCAACGGCGCCAACCTGGACGACCTGGAGACGCGCGACGAGCGTCTGATCCTTCCCCGCACGTGCTTCTCCGTCGAGCCCGGCATCTACTTCCCGGGCGACTTCGGCGTCCGCAGCGAGGTCAACGTTTACATCGACGCCGAGCGCCGCGTTCATGTGACCGGCGGTCTGCAAACCCAGGTCGTGCCGATCCTCGCCTAAACCGCGCCGGTTTTGCGAACGAAGACGCGGCTAGCGATGAAGCGCGGTGGCGAACGAATGCGAGCGAAGCGGAACGAGAGGAGGGGAAGCTTCGATCGAGTGACGGCTTCGCGAGCCGAACGAGGGGGGCGAAGATTCGGCCCGAGGAAGGACGTCGAAGCTACCCGGCCAGGATTCGAACCTGGAAAAACAGGACCAAAACCTGTTGTGATACCGTTTCACCACCGGGTAAGGGTTCCCGTATTCTAGCGACCGGCGCTCGGGACGGGAAGACTAGCCGGCCCAGGAAACGCCGTCCTGGGTTTTTTGGACGTTGTAGGCGAGGTTTTCGAGCTGGATGCTGAGGTCGACGGCCGCGACGTTGACATGCGGGGGGACCGACAGCGGCGCCGGCGCGAAGTTCAAAATGCCCCGGATTCCTCCCGCGACCATCACGTCGGCGACGTGCTGCGCGGATTCGGCGGGCACGCAAAGCAGGGCGAGGCTCGTCTTGTGCGAGGCGACGCTCGAGCGCAGGGCTTCAATCGGCTCGACGATCATCCCGTCGTGCTCCTGGCCGATCTTGCGCGGATCATTGTCGAAGATCGCGACGATCTTGAACCGCCGCGATCGGAATCCGCGATACTTGAGCAGGGCGCGCCCGAGGTTGCCGAGTCCGACCAGGGCCAGCGGCCAGTCCTTGTCGACCCCCAGAATCTCACGGAGGACGGTGATCAACCCATCGACGTGGTAGCCGATCCCCGGATGGCCGAACTGGCCGAAAAAGGCGAGGTCTTTGCGGACCTGGGCGTTCTTGATGGCGAACGGCTCGCCGAGTTGGCGGCTCGAGATCTTGTCCAACCCCTGAACCTGAAGTGCTTCCAACTGCCTGAGATAAAGGCTGACGCGTCCGACGACCGCCTTGGGGGCCAGTTTGGCGTTCGGATGTCCGTTTCGTGAGCTGCTCACGAGGCGTTTCTCCGACGGGAGCTTTCAGTGCGGGCAAAAACCATGCCCTGACCTTCTTCGACTGTAATAGTTTCCGAGCGTCCGGGTCAAGCCGGGTTGCCGCGCCGACCGCCCACCAGAGGGATGAGGCGGGCCCTCCAGGGTTGGCGAAGCTGGCCCTGAACGCGGAGGTCCCCCTCGATCGTCGAATGGACGACCCGGTCGAGCCGCGCGGCTTCGCTCATCAACGACCGGCCCGCGCCTCGGATCGGCGTCCTCGGGTGGTCTCCCCCTTCGAGAACCGGCGCGATGAATGCATCGACTTCATCGACCTCTCCGGCGTCCAGGAACGCGCCCATCGCCTCGCCCCCCCCCTCGATCAAGATGTTCGTCATGCCTCGCGAGCCGAGCTCGTCGAGCAGCGGGCCGATCGGCACGCGAGGAGAACCTTCGAAGCCGAGGACTTCGACGCCGATCGCCTGGAGCTTGGCGCGACGATCACCGGGAGCGCGGTCAGTGACGGCGACGAGCGTCGGCGTCTCGCGGGCGGTGCGCGCCAGGACCGAGGTCAGGGGAAGCCGAGCCTCGCCGTCCAGAACAATCCGAGTCGGCGTTCGAGGTCCGGCCGGGCGCGCCGTGAGTTGGGGGTCGTCGGCGATCGCCGTGCCGATGCCGACCACGACGGCGTCCATTCGTCCCCGGGTCGCATGGACGAAGGCCCGGGAGCCGGCGGACGAGATCCAACGGCTGTCGCCGGAGGCGACCGCCGTCTTGCCGTCGAGCGTCATGGCCCACTTGGCGACGACGTACGGCCGACCCGTGAGGACGCGCTTGAGATACGGGGCGTTGAGGGCGACCGCGGCGTCGGCCTCCACGCCGACCGTGACCGTCAGTCCCGCCTCGCGAAGTCGAGCGAGGCCGCCGCCGTCGACCCGGGGGAACGGATCGCGATGGGCGGCGACCACCCGGGAGACCCCCGCGCGGAGGATCGCGTCGATGCAAGGGGGCGTCTTGCCGTGATGACAACAGGGCTCGAGCGTGACGTAGAGCGTCGCACCGCGCGCCTGTTCGCCGGCCGCCGTCAGGGCGTCGATCTCGGCGTGCGGGCCGCCGAATCGGGCGTGGCGGCCGACCGCCTCAAGCCGACCTTCCCTGACCACGACGGCCCCGACCATGGGGTTCGGCTCGACCATCCCCCTGCCCTTGGCCGCGGCTTCCAGCGCCAGCCGCATCCAGCCGATGTCGGTCTCGTCGGGCTCCATGAGTCGGCGTTCCTGATCGCAGGCCTAAAATGGCGCAACGTGCTTCGGCGATTCGGGACGGGGGGCGGGACCGACCGGCGGCGCGGCGGCGGGCGTCGAGGTGGACTTCGGCGCGGCCGGAGTGGTTGCTTGAGGCTTGGGGCCGGTCGAGGCCATGGGGTTGAATTCCTGGGGGGCGGGGTAGATCAACCGATAGACGAGCGTGAGCCGACGTCGGGCTTCATCGGCGGGGAAGACGTTGAACGTCGACTGCACCCACGACGGCGTCGCCCCGAAGAACTGAGTGAGTCGGCCGGGGTCGACGGCCGGGGGGGGGCCGTGTTCCTGGACGTAGAGATTGACTGCCAGGTGATGAATGAACGGGAGGGCGCGGACCTTGCCGCTTTCTTTCCGTTTCGCGGCGGACTCGGTGATTCGGGTTTCAAGCTTGGCGATCCAGTCCTTCTGGTCCCCCCCGCTGCCGATCTGCTTGACTCGTTCCTCCGCTCGGGCGATCCACTCGGCTTCGTCGAAATCGGCCGGTCTCAACTCGTTGGGAATCCCAAGGCCCCGGCCGAGCCGGTGCAGCTCGGCGCGGCGGTCGCCGGGAGGGGCGGCGTCGATCCGTTTCCGGTCGTCAGGCGGGAGGGCGAGCCAGGCCTTGCAGAGCGACGCCAACTCGAACGCGCCGGTCCCTCCCGTTTGGATGAAATCGACCGGCGAGCGCGCCTGGACGTCGGGCAAAGGATGCTTGGCGATCAGCGCCCGGATCGCGGCGAGTCGTTGGTCGGCCGGCTTGGCGAGCACGCCGTCCCGCACCCGCTCGGGGAGTTCGTCGAGCCAGTTGTGATACCGTCGCAGGACGGACAGATACACGTCGCGCTCCGGGGCGGGAAGCGCATTAAGCCGGTCGTCGATCGCCCGGATCGCCCGTTGATCCTCGTCCCCGATCTCGAGGTCGAATCGGCGCAGCGATTCGGCGAGTTCGCGTCGTGCGACGGTCGAAGTCAGGAGGAACCGCGTCCGGTTCTCGTCGAGGCTCGTCGCGCCGGCCGCCGCGACGATCAGGATTCCAACCGCGAGACCGACGCACCGGGATTGAAGAACTTGGAGTTTCCGGTTGTCGGTCATGGATGGGCTCTGGTGGGCGATCCAAATTCGGCCGAGTTTTTCAATTCGTCAAGGAACTCGAAGCTGCCGACTTCCTGGTACTCGTCGAGATGTTCCGCCAGCGAGAGATCTCGGATGATCCGCTCCTCGGGCGCCGGCCAGGCGCTCCGGGCGGCCTCGAAGCCGGCGACCACGCAGACGACCCCGACTCCCGCGCAGGCCGCGAACTTGAAAACGACCGAGCTCCACTTCCTGGCGGCGTCGAATCGGCCGTCGACTTGCTGCTCGAGCGAGCGGACGTAAGTCAGCGTCCGTTCCTGAAACTGATCGGAGACGGGGGGCCGAGGAAGCGCGTCGAGCACCTCCCAGGTCTTCTTGAGAAGTTCGACTTCGCGCCGAGCCGTTGCGCTGTGGGTCAACTTGGTCGTCAGCGATCGCGATTCGGCCTCGGTCAGCTCACCGTCGATGTATGCAACCAGATTCGCCCGTTCCTCGGGATTCAATCGCTGCTGATCCGCGCCCGCCGGCATACACGACTCCTCGGATTCGACCCCAATCCGTCTTGATGCGCGATCGACGTCGCCATGATGGAATCGGACCCCTCGCCGAACGATGCCCGGGCCGAGAATCGTTCGGTGAGAGCACCCGAGCTTAGATGCGACGCATGGTCAAAACATCCCCATTCCGCCCATTCCCATTCCGCCCATGCCCATGCCCCCCATTCCCATGCCTCCCATCCGATTGCCGCCGGCTCTGCGGGCGGCGGTCTGGGTGTTCGCGTTCGGGCCGCGAGCCGCTCGGATGCCGGGGAAATACTGGGCCGCCCGCCCATAATAGAGAGCGGGGCCGGAGCCGTCGGCGTTCGACGGGTTCAGGGCGAACCGGTGCGCCGCGCCGAGCCGTTCCTTGCCCTGCTGTTGCGAGTACGGGCGAAGCGGGTCGTACGCGGGTTCGTTGTACGCGGAAACCGGGTTGTACAGGGTCGGACGATTGACCGTCGCGTAATATTGACGTTGCTGGACGGCCAGGTTGATCGGATCTTCCGCGCGGGGACGCATGGCCTGCATCTGCTGGTTGGGCAGATAATAGGCGTAGTAGAACGCGAAGGGATCGGCTGTAATGTCCCCGATTCCTAGCTGCGCCCGGGCCGGAGAAGGGGTGAGGACCGCGCCGACGCCCAGAATGAACAGGGCCGCGCCGCGAATGCCAGAGCGAGTCATGGATGCCACCCCTCTCCTGAAGAACGACCACGAACGTGACGAAAGTCCGTCTCCTGATTCGCATTTTCGGTCAGGGGAAGGCTGCGCCGCGAGCGGAAACCCGGCTTCGACGGTCGCGCCGCTCCCCTCTTCCCA
>CALCIC010001010.1 GCA_937907405.1 uncultured Isosphaeraceae bacterium
CCTCCTTGGCGGCCCCGCCGAGCACCCCTTGCATGTACAAGGGCACGTAGGTTTCGACGCCGAAAAGGATTCCGCCGATCAGAAAGCTGCCCACGACGGAGGTTGCGATCACCCTTCGGGTCATCAGGTCGATCGGCAGGATCGGATCGGCGGCCCGTCGCTCCCAAACCACGAACCCCGTCATCAGCGCGAGCGTCGTCCCCCCCAGGATCAGGCAGTTGGTCAGACCCAACGCGGAGCCGTCCAGGACGATCAACAACAGCCCCGACAGCCCCGCCGTCAGCAGCCCCGCCCCGGCCCAGTCGATCGGCGCGGTCCGGCGCTGCTCGACCTTCTCATGGACCGCCGCGACCAGCATCACGAACGCCACCGCCGCGAACGGAACGCTCACGAAGAAGACCCAGCGCCAGCCCAACTCGACCGTCAGCCAGCCGCCGATCATCGGCCCGGCGATGCTCGAAAGCCCCCAGACGGCGCTGAACAACCCCTGAATCCTCGCCCGCTCCTCCAGCGTGAACAGGTCCCCCAGCAGCGTCAGGACGATCGGCGCCACCGCCCCCGCCCCCAATCCCTGGATCGATCGCATCGCGATCAACTGCCCCATCGTCTGCGACATCCCGGAGAGCATCGACCCCGCGCTGAACAGGGCCAGGCCGAACAGCAAGATCCGCTTGCGGCCGTACAAATCGGCCAGCTTGCCGTAAATCGGCGTGCTGACCGTCGCGGCCAGCAGGTACGCCGAAACCACCCATGGATAGATCTCGAACCCTTTGAGCTGGGAGATGATCGTCGGCATCGCCGGCGAGACCACGAGCTGCTCCATCGCCGTGACCGTCATCGCCACCAACAACGCCGCCGTCACCATCCGTCGATGCGGCAGCCGCGATCCCTCGGTCGTCATCTCCAACTGAGCCGCCTCTTCCTTGGAGTCTCCATGCCTCCCCGCTTCCGCCATTTAACCAGCTCCACTCGCTGTCAAGGGTCCGAATTCGATCGATGTGGCATTCTAGCAACCACAGCAAGGGGGACACGATCCGACCGCGACAGGATCGCCGCGCGGAGTCGAATCAGCAGCGCCGCGAACGATCCCGGTTCCGCACCGCCGGCTCATCTCAGAAACATCAATGCGGCCAGGATCAGGACGATCCCAAAGGCCAGAAGCTCCAGGGAGAGCCCGACGGCGGCGACGTGGTGGAAGGTCTCTCTCGACGTCGGCGGTTCGTCGTCGTCGAAGTCCGGCCAATCTTCCTCGACGTCGAGCGCGGCGGCGGTGGCGGACCAGGTTTGCGAGAGGATGATTCGGGCGTCGGCGACGAGGTTTTCGGGGACGCGAAGCCGGACGCCGCCGGTGGCGACCTGGTACATCGATCGGTCGCCCATGCGCTCGCCGTCGATCATCGTCGGAATGCCTTCGGCCTCAAGCCGAATGCGAGGCGGCTGGCATGCGAGCGTGTCGGCGAACCGCCCCACCTCGACCCACGCCGTCGAGGTTTCCGCAAGAACGCCCCCCAGCCGCGGAGGCGCCTCGCTTTCGAGCGGAAGCTGGTGCTTGGGGCAGGTTTCATCGACGGGCAAGGCCAGGAAGCTCTCGCAGACTGGACAATACCCCTTGGCGATCAGGGGATCGCCGCAGTGCGCGCAAGCATGGGACTCGGCGATCCGAGACGGAGGCTTGCGGCAGTTCGGGCAAAATCGGGGGGTTGTCTCAACGGGTCGTTCCAAACGGCTAGACTCCCGGGACGAGCCTTTCGATGCGATCGCGAAACGACCCCGTCCTTCCCCAGGGTAGCAGACGCCCGTCCCGATCGGCTAGTCGATCCTTCAGCGCGTCGCGGCGACGCGATCCGGCGTCGCCCCGGCGGGCTCAAGCCGCGACTCCAGGCGCACGAGGTGGACGGTCCCCGGCTTGGTGGCGACCGCCAACAGGCCGCGCGATCGGCTGTACGTCAGGCCGGTCGTCTCGGTTCCTCCCAGGTTGAACGGTCCCTTGACGGGGAACCAGCCCAGCGTGCGGGGGGGCTGCACCTGGACGATCTCAAGCGCCGAGGCGTCGGGCCGGGTGAAGATCAGGTAGTCGGGAGAGACGGTCTGATCGGCCTTTTGGGACAACGGAGCCCCCACGGCGACCGCCTCGAAATCGAGGGCCGTCGGCATGATGAGCCAGTCGCCGTCGGGCGATCGGGAGACGTAGGGGAGCGTGTCGCCGGCGAGCTTGGCGCGGCCCGCGACGACCGGCGCGTCGGCCTGGGCCAGATCCACGGCGATCGTCTGGTTCGAGTGGGCCAGCGTCACCAGCCCCCGGGTCCCTTGCGCCGAGACCGTCAAGCGGTCGGGATCGTCGCCGGGATCGAACAGAAGGCGGCCCAGGGGCTGGGGCGGGTTCGGTCCGAACTCGGCCGGCAGGATGGTCAGCTCGGGCGCCGGCTTGTCGGCGTCCCCCTCGCCGCGACCGGAGCACAAGACCAGAAGCCGTCGGCCGTCGGGCGTCACTCCCAGGTCGTCCGGATAGTATCCGGCCGGGATGCGCGGGCCGACGCGCTCGCCGTCGAAGCTGAAGACCTCGGACCAGCCGGGCTCCAGATGCTTGTGGTCGTTCGCGGGTCGAACCAGGACGACGAGCTTGCCGCCGGCCGCCGCGACCGCCATCGGCCGCCCCCCGACCTCGATCTGCGACGCCGGATCAAGCGTGTCGTCGGCGGCGACGTTGTACACCAACACCCGATTGTACCGGGGGCACAGGACCGCGAGCCGGTCGCCGCTCTCGTTGAAGACCACGCGCGTCGACCGCTGCTGGCCCGTCGACGCGCGGGCCGTCTCCCTCAGGTTCCAGAGCCCCGCGTGGACCTCGATCGGCGTCCGGGCGTTCTGAGTCAGCCAGGAGCCCGCCGCGATGATCAGGCCCCCCGCGACGACCAGGACCGCGACGACCGCCGGCTGGACCTTGCCGGCCGGATGGACGGAGGGGGGGCCGCCAGGCTTTCGATTCCAGAGCGGCACCTTCGTCTCGGTCCCGGCGATCAACCGGCCGATGTTCTTGCGATGCCGGACGATCAACAGCCCGACGACGGCCAGCGCGAGGAGGCTCATGGCCCGGTTCTCCCGACTCCAGGGATCGTTGGTTCGCACGAAGTACGCGGTCACGAACGCCACCCCGCCGGTCATCGACGAGAGCGAGACGTACCGCGTGATGAGAAACACGACGAAGAAGCCGACCGCCGCGGCGCCGCAGGCGACGGGGTCGAGCGCCAGCAACGCGCCCAGGCTGGTGGCGACCCCCTTTCCCCCTCGAAACCCGAGGTAGACCGGGAAGTTGTGCCCAATGATCGCCCCCAGCGCCGCCACCACCGGAAGCTCGGCGGGGACCGGCAGGCCGAGCTTTCCCGCCAGCCACGACAAGCCCAGGACCGGCAGCAAACCCTTGAGGAGTTCGAGGACGAAGACCAGCATGAAGAAGCGGAAGCCGAGCAGCCGGCCGACGTTCGTCGCGCCGATGTTGCCCGAACCGACGGTTCGGACGTCGGTCTTCGTGGCCAGGTAATAGACGATGTAGCCGAACGGGATCGCCCCGACGGCATACGATCCGACCGCGGTCAAGACGTAACTCATGAGAAGCGATGGGTCTGGTGTCACTGATCGCGCCCGATCTTGATGATCGCCTTGTCGGTCCGTCCCAGGAACGCGGCTCGACGGTTGTCGAAGATCTCGTTGGCCGTGGCGTAGTCGTCGTGCCGGCCGATGTCGAGCCAGTAGCACTTTTGCCGATAGCAGTGGATCGCCCGGCCGGTCGTCCGCATGGCTTCCAGCAACTCGGGCATGGTGACGGCCTCGCCCGGCTTGAGGAAGTCCCAGGCCTCGGGGTCGAGGATGTAGACGCCCATGCTCACCTGGAACGAATATTCGGGCTTTTCCTGGTATCCCGTCAAGATGTGGGGATCGTTGCCGAATTGAAGGACGCCGAAGTCGATCCGCACCTCGCGGGGGTACGAGGCGATCGTCGCAGAGGCGCCTCGGTCGCGATGGAACGCGTGCATCGCGCTGTAGTCGAGCGTCGTGAGGATGTCGCCGTTGATGACCAGCACGGGCTCGGTCGGCCGGCTGAGCAGCGTCAGGCCGCCGGCGGTCCCCAGCGGCGTGTCCTCGCGGCGATAGGAGATCCGGGCGCCGAACTTCCGGCCGTCGCCGCAGAAGCTCTCCATCAGCTCGCCGAGGTATCCGGTGATGATCGTGACGTCGTCGAAGCCGAACCGCGCGAGCTGGCGAAGGACGACCTCGATGATCGGCATCGGGTCGTCCTCTCCCAGCGGCATCAACGGCTTGGGCAGGACGTGCGTGTAGGGCCGCAGCCGCGTCCCCTTGCCTCCGGCCAGAATCACGGCTTTCATGGTCTTGGTTCCCTTCCCTGGGTCTGGAGCGCGTCCTTTGGATTTCGACGGCCGATCAGCCGCTCCTGGCTTTCTTGCGGCTCGGGCTGACCGCGGCGTGCGGCCCCGATCCGGCGTGACGGCCGTGCGATCCGTGTCTGGCCTTGCTCGCGGCGACTTCTTGAAACACCTTCAAGAGCGCCTCGACGTGGCGGTCGAACGTCTGTTCCCGGCCGAGCCTCTCGGCTTCAAACGCCATCGCGCGGCGGCGGTCGTCGTCGGTCATGTGGTCGAGCGCGGCGACCAGTTCGCCCTGGGCGTCGGGCGAGGTCACGACGTAGCCTTGCCGGCCGTCGGTCATCAGCTCGCTCGCGCCGTTGCATGTGGTGGTGATCACCGGCAGGCCGCACGCCAGGGCTTCAAGGACCACCAGCGAACAGGGATCGTAATAGGTCGGCAGGACGAAGAAGTCGCTCGACCAGTAGCACTCGCGAACGTCGTCGTGGAAGCCCAGGAAGTGGACGAACTCGGCGACCCCCAGACGCCTGGCCAGGCGACGATACGGACCCGTCCGGCCGCCGCCGCAGACCAGCGCGTGGATCGGCCGCGCCCCTTCGCGACGGCGGGCGGCCAGGGCGAGAATCAGCGGCTTCAAGCCCTTGAGCGCGTAGTTGTGGCCGACGAACAGGCCGACGAGGTCGTTGGGTTCGAGGCCCAGACGGTTGCGGAAGGCGCAGCGGACGGCCGACGGCTGGCCGACCCGCACCCGCGCCGGGTCGACGGCGTTGGGGACGACGTGGATCAACCGGGGGGGGACGTGCTCGAACTCCTGGACGTGCCCCTTCACCATGTTGCTGACGGCGACCACCCGGGCCTGACGCTTCGGAGCATACTGACGGCGCTCAATGCCGCGGTAAGTCCAGAATTTGGGATTGAGCACCTTGCCCAGGACGTAAAGCCGCCGGACGATCGGGTTGGCGAACCGCATTGCATTCGCCCGCAGGCTGCCGCGATGGACGCCCCCTTGCGGGATGATGACGTCATGCTCGTAGGTGTTGATGAACCCGACGGTGCAGTCGTACTGGGCGTCGGCGAGCGCCCGGGCCGAGGCGTCGGCGAACCGTTTGATCTGACCGCGGCGGCTTGCGCCTTCGGCTTCCACCTTGATGCAGCGGACTTCGGCGGGGAGCGCGCCCTCCGCCCAGCTCGACGCGTGGAGGTCGACCTGGTGACCGGCCTGGATCAGGCTCCGGCAGAGGTCGACGATGTAGGTCTCGGCCCCGCCTCGCGAGGGATCGACGCGCGGGAAGTTCAAGGCCAACCGCATGGATCTGATCTCCGATTGGGATGCGTGCGTTCTGAAGCTCCGTCATCCTCAAGTCTTCGCATTCCGGTCGAGTGGAACTGGAGGCTATTCCGGTCCCGGCCGCGTTCGGTCGGCCGGTCCCACGGGTCCGGTCGTCCGTTCGGCCGGCGCCGACGTCGCGGCGAGGTTGTGCGCCGAATACCGGGCGGCTTTGAGCCGGATCATCCGAGCCTGCCATTCCGGTCGAGCGACGGCGGCTTCCCGCTTGTAGTGCACCCAGAATCGCAGGGCGTCGCGGCGCGAAACACCGGCGACCCCTTCGGTCGAGAACAAAAGCTGACCAAGGTCCTTCCACCGCCAGCGATCGGGCCAGAGCCGGTGCTCCTCAAGCCGATGCAGATCGATCAGGGTCAATTCGACGTCGGTCGGGTCAGCCGCCAGCCGCCCCAGGTCGAGGAAGAAATGACAGAGATAGAGATCCTTGTGGAACATCCGGGCCTTGTGGATCGTGGCGCTGATGCGGGCCGCCTCCTTGACGATCCGCCGCTTGAGCCGCTCGAAGGCCGCCCCGTCCATCCGCTCCGCGAGGACCGGCAGCGTCTCGTTCAGCTCCTTGCAGCCCGTCAACTCGGCGACGACCAGGTAGCTTTGCAGATTGGTCCAGGGGGCGATCCGC
>CALCIC010001011.1 GCA_937907405.1 uncultured Isosphaeraceae bacterium
CGCCCTCGCCTTGCCCCATCTTCGAAAATACGGCGTCTTCGACGACGTGGCGCTGGAGGATCGCACCGAGGGCTCGCGCGAGTACCATCTCGCGGGGCCCGACTGCGAAGCCTGGGTCGTCGGAGCAGGGGGGGCGGCGCCGGGGGCCGAGGATCTGGCGTTCACCGCCGCCCGCGTTCTGGGTTGCGAAGTCCTCTGCGTCCGCGAATCGCCGACGGGGCGCCCCGGCCTGACGTTGATCGGGTTCGGCCGAGACGCGTCGCGGATCGGCGAGGCGCTGCGGGCGGGCGATTCGGGGGCGGTCGAGATCGACCCCGACACGTTCGAGGCGTTGCGGATCGAGGCCGGCACGCCGGTGTTCGGTCGTGAGGCGACCGAGAAGAGCCTGCCCCAGGAGATCGGCCGCGACGACCGCGCGATCAGCTTCGTAAAGGGTTGTTACCTGGGGCAAGAGACCGTCGCCCGGATCGACGCGTTGGGCCACGTGAACCAGATCGTCCGGGGCCTTCAATTCGAGCCCGGCGGTCCGGCGCCTTCACCGGGCGCGGCGCTGGAGGCCGACGGCAAGCGCGTCGGCGTGGTCACGTCCTCGGCCTTCTCGCCGGGCTGGAACGCCTACGTCGGCCTCGGCCTGGTCCGCGTCTCCCACGCCGCCGCCGGGACGTCCCTTGCATGGCGGCGGACCGACGAAGACGCCGCGTCGCATGCGGCGACCGTCCGCGACCTCCCCTCGCGGCCGCCGCTGGGAACCGTCCCAGCCGCCCCCCGCGACGGGCTCTGATTTCTCACCGGGACGCCTCGGCGGACTCACCCCGCCGGCGCCCTCGTTCTTGGAAGCGAGTCGAAACATGCCGCAATCTCGTTATATCTGCATCCATGGCCATTTTTATCAACCGCCGCGCGAGAACCCCTGGCTGGGCGTGGTCGAAGTTCAGGACTCCGCCGCGCCGTTCCACGACTGGAACGAGCGCGTGACCCACGAGTGCTACGCGCCCAACACCCGGGCGCGGCTGCTCGACGACCAGGGACGGATCATAAAAATCCTAGATAATTATGCGTGGATGAGTTTCAACTTCGGCCCGACGCTGCTCCAGTGGATGGCGGACGCCGAGCCCGAGGTGCTGCGGAAGATCGTCGAGGCCGACCGCAAAAGCGCCGAGCGCCACGGCGGCCACGGCAACGCGATCGCACAGGTGTACAACCACATGATCATGCCGCTCGCCAGCGCGGTCGACAAGCGGACGCAGGCGCGGTGGGGCGTAGCCGACTTCCGCCATCGATTCGGCCGCGAGCCGGAGGGGATGTGGCTGGCCGAGACGGCCGTGGACGTGGCCTCGCTCGAGGCCCTCGCCGACGTGGGGGTCAAGTTCACGGTCCTCGCCCCCCGGCAGGCGAAGCGGTGGCGGAAGCTCGGCGAGAAGCCCTGGTGCGAGAACGGCGGCGGGATCGACCCGTCGCGGGCTTACTCGTGCCGGCTCCCCTCGGGGCGTACGATCGCCCTGTTCTTCTACGACGGCATCATCTCCCAGCAGGTGGCGTTCGAGCGGCTGCTGGACCGCGGCGAGCGGTTCCTGGACCGGCTGTTCAACGGCTTCGACGCGGCCCGCGACCACCCTCAGCTCATGCACATCGCCACCGACGGCGAATCGTACGGCCACCACCACGCGCACGGCGACATGGCGCTGGCGTACGTGCTCGAACGGCTCTCCCGCGACCCGAACGTCAAGATCACCAACTACGGCCAGTTCCTGGAGCTGCACCCCCCCAAATGGGAGGTCGAGATCCACGAGAACAGCTCGTGGAGCTGCGTCCACGGCGTCGAACGGTGGCGGTCCGACTGCGGCTGCAAGACCCGGGGCGACTGGCATCAAACGTGGCGGGGCCCGCTGCGGAAGGCGTTCGACGGGCTCAAGGAGCAGCTCGACCACCTGTTCGCCACCCGAGGCCGCGTTTGCTTCCGCGATCCGTGGGCAGCCCGCGACGGCTACATCGACGTGATCCTCAACCGCTACTCGGAAGCGTCGATCAAGGAATTCCTCGAAGAATTCGGACATCCCGACCTGGACGACCGCCAGACCACCGACGCGCTTCGGCTCCTTGAGGTCCAGCTCAACGCGATGTTGATGTACACCTCGTGCGGCTGGTTCTTCGATGAGATCAGCGGCCTGGAGACGACGCAGTGCCTGCAATATGCGGCGCGGGCGATCTCGATCGCTCGGGACTTCGATCGCGACCTTGAGGACGAGTTCGTCGCGGCGCTCCAAGCCGCCCCCAGCAACCTGCCCCAGTACGGCGACGGCCGGGGGGTCTGGGGCCAATGCATCCGTCCGGCGGTCGTCGACCTCGACCGAGTGCTCGCCCATCACGCCATCAGCCTCATCTACCAGTCCGACGACGATCGCCGCGACGACGCCTCGGCCTTCGACGTGCAGACCCTGGACCAGCAGGTCCGGACCCGGGGGGTCGGCCACCTGGCGGTGGGACGGCTCCGCGCTCGCTCGCGACGGACCTGGAACGAGGCGGAAAGCAACTTCGTCGTCGTCCACTTCGGCGGCCTCGACTTCCACGCGGTGCTCAGCTCGGATCTCTCGGCCGAGGACTTTCGAGAGTTCCAGGCGCGTCTCCTCCCCATCTATCGATCAGGCTCGCTCGCCGAATTGATGAGATTGCTGGATCAGGAGTTCCCCGGGGCCGCTCACCAGCTCGACGACCTGTTCCGCGACGAACAGCGGCGGATCATCGGGATCGTCCTGAGCGACCGCTTCGAGGACTACCGCCGCGCGTTCGAGCATCTCGCGAACGAGGACGAAGAGGTTCTGAACCGGCTGGGCCGACTTCACTACCCGATCCCCAAGCCGCTCCGCGCCGCGGCCTCCACCTACCTCGACCACCATCTCAGGCAACAGATCGACTGGCTCGAAACCGGCGAGGAGACCAGCCTCGTCCACGTCGAACACCTCTGCGACCGAGGCCGAGGCTGGGGCTATCTCCCGGAACGCGAGACCCTCGGCAAGGATCTTTCCGAAGGGTTGCAACGCGTGTTGCGGGGAATCCAGGACGGGTCGGATCTCGTCACCGTCGCCGGCCGGGTCGGACTGTTGCTCGACGCCGCGGCGACGCTCGGGATCAAGCCCGACCTCTGGCAGGTCCAGAACCAGTTCCTCGACGCCTTCGGCCGCCTCTCGGACGCCGGCGAGCTCGACGCCCCGCTTCGCGACATCTTCGCCAAGCTCGCCAGCCGACTCGACGTCAGCGAGTCCGTGCTGGCGCTCCGAGCCTGATCCACCGCCCTGGCTGCTCGCCAGCTCGCACCTTGCTCTCAGAGGCTGTCCGGCTCCCTCCATCGTCACGAAAACCCTCGACCCGCAGCCCGACGCGCCGGTTTTGATGTCGCGCGGTCTGCGATTCGATCACATGAGGAGCGAGGGCCGAATTCCCTTCTCCCCCCCGGGAGAAGGTGCCCGAAGGGCGGATG